>DAHVAM010000009.1 GCA_027314605.1 Microcaldota archaeon | reverse complement strand
GACGAAGAGTGCGTGAGGCATGACTGTTGCGCCTATTATTCCCACCGCCAGCACTATTACGCCCTGGCCGAAGATAGGCACCACCGAATGGTATGCTATCTGGGCCATAGCTGGCTTGGTTATGAAGAGCTCAAAGATATAGCCTATTCCTATGATCGAGACAAAGAGGACGAAGGCATACTCGAGGATCCTGAATTCCTTCCGGGTAAGAAAGAGGAGCAGGAGGACGTCTAACACAGATATGAATGCGGCGATGAGCAGTGGTATGCCGAAGAGTAGGTTGAGCGCCACCGCTATGCCAAGGAATTCTGCAAGATCGGTCGCGAGTATCGAGAACTCCGAGAGCAGCCAGTAGACAAAGACGTGGCGTTTGTCCTTCCATCTAAGCTTCACAGTCTCCGCGAGCGAGTATCCCGCGAGCCCCATCTTGCCAGAGAGGTACTGGAAGAGCATGGCCATCGCGCTGGAGAGCCAGACGACCCAGAGTAGGGAGTAGCCGAAGCCTGCGCCGGCAGCTATGGAAGTTCCGAAGTTGCCCGGATCCATGTACGCTACGCTGACTATCAATGCGGAGCCGAAGAAGGTCCAGAACTGCCTTGACCTCAGTATGCTTGTGCCCCCATTGCCCTCTCTCTTTCCTTCAGGAGTCTGCATAGCAGGATTATCGGAGAACTGATTTAAAAGGCATGCCGGAAGGAGTGGAACCGTTTGTAATAGAAGATGGACTTGGCGGGATTTTCATCTCTCCTTAGCAATAAAGGAGTTTATTTTGAACCCGCAACCTCCTGCATGCCATGCAGGCGCGCTGCCGTTGCGCTACAAGCCCATCTGTAAGTAGTATTCGCGGCAAAGATACAAAAAGACTCTTATGCGGGGGATATGAAGAGGATGTTGCCTCCCCTGAGCAGGATTACGCCCAGTTTCGTCTTGATCCCTCCGTCCTCGCCCAGCTCCTCGCAATTCTCAAGCACTATGTTCATGTGCACGTCAAATGACTGCACCTTTCCCCTCAGGTCTACGCCGTTCTTCAGCCTTATCAATACCTGCTGTCCTATCGATTTGTTGAGCAGATCAAAAGGCCGCTCATGGTTAGTAGCCATAAATATACCAAGGCTATTATGGCCGGGGAAAATTTATATACCATGCCCTTTGGCCTCGCCCAGAATGGCTGCTCAGGTAGGCACGTTCGCAGAGTAGACTGTCTGCAGTGCGAGGCTGGCGACCTGCTGGATTGTCTTTATTCCCGTATTCTGTATCGAGTAGTTCATCCAGAGGTAAGCTACCACTGAGCTGCCTGACTTCGGGCTCTTTATTATCCCGGTTGGGCCATAGCAGTAGAGGTAGAATGTACCTGTGCCTCCGCTGGGAATGTTTGAATGCACGCTTACGGAGCCAGGTATGCTGTTGGCTGTCGGGTAGTAGGCTGGTGAGAGAGTGACGCCTTTATTGCCATACGCAGGCAGGCCCGTTGTATTCTGCAGTGTTGAGCACGCTACGCCCTTGACAGTTATAGCGGCACCTGTCGCCTGGGAGATCTCTGCCGTAAGCACGCCGTTGTCTGTGAGGCTATAGTAGGTGCAGGAAAACCCCGGAAAAGGCGTGCACTGCGACGAAAATGCGTTGGTGACCCCTGAACTCACTGTGTACGCGATGGCTATCGCTATAAGTACTATCAGTATCGCTATGCCATAAGAGGCGAGAAAGTCTACAGCCACCTGCAGCTTTCTCCAGGAAAGATCCTTCTCCGCTTTCAATTCATCTAGCCTTCATCTCGACCTTTGCTTCAAAGTCCGAGATCTTGTATTGGAATTCTTCGTTGGTCTTTATTAACCCTTTCTCTTTCATGAATTCCCTGGACAGCAAGAAGTATATCAGCGCCAGCGACCTTCTTCCCTTGTTATTGCAGGGGATGACGAGATCGACGAATTTTATCCAGTTATCGGTGTCGCAGAGCGCTATTATCGGAATGTTTGTCTTGTTCGCCTCCTTGACCGCCTGCCTTTCGTTCCTGTTGTCGCTTATGAGGAGAATCTCGGGCTCTGTGAAGTCCTTCCTGTTCGGGTTCGTGAATATTCCAGGCATTACCCTCCCTGTGAGAAGCTTCGTGCCCGTTATCTCGGCGAATTTCGTAGCCGCCGCTACGGAGTATATCCTAGAAGCAGTGACTATGATGTCCTTCGGATCGTACCTTGCAAGCGTCTTTGCTGCGAGCTTTATCCTCTGGTCTATTGTGTTCAGATTGAGAAGATACAGGCTGTCTTCCCTTACCTTGTATATGAATCTCTTCATCCCCGGCGTCTTTACCTTTGTTCCGATGTGTATTCCTACCTCTAAGTAGAGAGACTGGTCTATGAGCGTCTCCTGCTGCTGTTCCGTTGTTGCCGCTGTCGCATCCATCAAATCATTCCTATACTATTCGGGGTCGCCGAGACTTTCAGGCTGATGCCTTTTGAACTCGGGTCTTATGCTCCCTAAGCACAGAGCCTAACCAGACTAGCAGACGACCCCGTGCTTCAAATATCTGTTTTCTTCCTTATTTATATCTTGCTGTCACTCCTTCCGATTCACGCCTGGCTGGGCTTCGCAGCCTTGTTGATATCTGCCGTTTGCGGAGCCTGCCGGCAGAGAAAGAGTGGCGTCATCTCCTGCCGTAATTGATTATCTCGTCTATGAGGTCGACGTGGCCGATGAGCATTCTCCTGCAGCAATACCTTTTCACGTCGAGGTCGTCGAGGACCTTCTTTGGATCCTCCTTTCCCTTGTTTACGCGCTTGTCATACTCCTCCCACTTGTCTGCAACGACCTGTCCGCACGAGAAGCAACGCACTGGTATCATCATGGTATCACATCATCTGTATGAGGTCTGGTTCCTCGCCCTTGCCTTAGGGCCTCCGAACTTCTTAGGCTCTACTCTCCTATGATCCTCAATAAGTATGCTCCTGTCGTAGATCATGTATGCTCTCCTCAGTCCATCGTTCTGCGTAGTGTCGACTATCGCGTTCGCAAGGGCTGTCCTGGCAGCCTGGGCCTGGCCCATTATGCCTCCGCCGTAGACATTGATCTTGACATCGTAATTCTTCATTAGGTCGCTGACCTTCTTCGAGATTATTATGGGCTCCAGAATCAGGTCCCGGATCTCCTTTGGCTTTATAAGGAGTGCGCTGACGCCATTTATTGTTATAAGGCCCCTTCCCGAGTACATGCTTGCCCTTGCCACAGCCCTCTTTCGCTTTCCCCTTGCCACCACTACCTTCTTCTTCTTTGGCGGCTTCTTCTGGCCTGGAATCGCAGGCGCCCTCTTTGGGGCAGACTTTGGCTTCTTGGGCTGGATGCCCTGGCTTTCATTGAACTCGCTCAGCTCCTTCTCCAGGTCTGCTGTTCCCTTCTTTTGGACTGCCTGATGCTCTGCCATAAAAATCATTCTTCTCTGTATCCGAGCTTCTCCGTGAGCTCCCTTATAGTCATGGAGTTCTCGAAGGTCTCGCTCGCCTTCTTGGCTTTTATATCATAGGCTTTTGCGTCTTTTATATCTTTCGCAGTGGGGCCGATGTAGACCTTCAGCAATTTGTACGCCGCCTTGCCCTTGGGTTGCTTGTAAGGAAGCATTCCGCGTATCGTGCGCTTGACGAAAAGGTCTGGCCTCCTTGAATAGAAAGGAGAGTGTTCAGGATTTGCCCTGTCCTTCAGCTCTATGAGCCTCTTGTATTTCGAGACAAGGTCTCGCGTATGCCCAGTTATCCTTATCTTATCGGCGTTTACAAGGAAGACCGCGTGACCCTCCATCAGCAGCTTCGCTACCCTGCTTCCCATCCTTCCCAGTATTGCTTCCTCTCCGTCGATTAAGTATTTCATAAGATCACTACACTATCAGCCTTGCGTTCTCCTTCTTGAGCATCTCCTCTATGCCGA
The DNA here is from genome assembly GCA_027314605.1 of Microcaldota archaeon. Taxonomy (GTDB): domain Archaea; phylum Micrarchaeota; class Micrarchaeia; order Micrarchaeales; family CABMGC01; genus JAJZIZ01. Next base: position 21,765 of record DAHVAM010000009.1, on the reverse strand, counting down.
GGACCTTGCATCCTGCGTCCTTCAGCTTCTTCGCAGAAGCGCCGGACCATTCTATCGCTGCCACGTTGAATGCCTTGTCAACGCTTCCTGTCGCAAGTATCTTTCCTGGGACGATTATGTTCTCTCCGGGCTTTGCAAGCGAGTTCAGCTTGCTGAGATTCACAGTTACCCTCCTTCTCCTCGGTAGAGATGCTAGCTTTAACATGCGCTGCGCTAGGCCCGAGTTCCTTGCCTTCGGATCCGCCTTCTCAAGGCTCCCTATAATATTTCTGATGCTCTTCTTTTCCATTTGCTCATCCGTGAAATGTAAATGCGGGGGACGAGATTTGAACTCGCGCAAGCACTAAAGCTACTGACACCTCAAGCCAGCGCATTTGACCAAGCTCTGCCACCCCCGCGTTATTTGAGCTCTTTCTGTACCTCTTTTACATTGGAGGTTATTATACTTAGCGCCTTCGAGATTATCTCGGTGGCGGGAAGCTGCCCGAACGACTCAACATAAAACTCGAATGAGTCGTCAGCCAGCTGCTTGTAGGTCACTAAGCCAGGCTGGAACTTTGCGCTTCTTGATGCGGCGTTCATCACCGCCTTGCCGTCAAGCCTAAGTTTCTGCCCTTGTGCAAGCTTTATTATTGGAATATTGTCGTTTGCCGCCTTTACGCTCTTGTCGTTGCTTTCCAGGCTCTTTGAATATACTGTGCACGGGCCCTCCGCCTCTAGAGTGAAGAGCACCTCGTCCTTTTCGTCATAGCCATTCGGAGTGAGTATGGGGACGAGGCCTATCCTGTGCGCTATGTACTCGTCGAAGATTGCCGAGGAGTTCTCGTAGAATGTCACTGTGTCTATTGCGAAGGAAGGCACGCTGTTCGTCGCTATCCTCCTGATCGCGTTCGCGAAATTCACACTGACCTTGTCAAGCCTGAACTTAAAGGCTTTCGGCGTGTTCTCTAATACAGCTAACTTCATGTTAATGACCAAAATAAGGCGTGGATATACTTAATCCGACAATATATATAAATATTTGCAGACCCTTCAGGAATCATGGATTTCAGGAAGGCCTATGAGAAAAGGAGAGCTGCGAGCGGTTTTGGGTCGCAGCAGCTCTGGCTCAAGACAGGGGAGCGCTGGAATACCTCAATTCTGAAGTACAGTGAATGGAGCTCCGAGCTGAAAAATGGCACGCTTTTCCAGAAATGGACTCCGGAAAAGAGATTCCTTATAGCAAAGAACATGGTCTCAGAACTTCTCGTTACCTTTTATGATGTCAATACAAAGGCCATACTGGCCATGAGGATCTCGAAAGCATTGGGCGAGAGGGAAGTTGACGATGTGAAGAAGAGGCTTTCTTCCTTGAGAAGGCCTAATTTAGAGCTGCGGCTCATAGGCCTCCAAAACAACAGCAAGGATATGATAGGATCCGTGGAGAGACTGCAGGAGGCCGTTGACTGCAGGCTGGTCGAGGTTGACCTCTTCGGAAACCAGACGAGGCACATAATAATAGATCTGCTGACGGGGAAGCCTTACAACCTCCTCCTTGAAAACCGGATATACAGGCCAGGAGAGCTGATTGTGGGATTCGCGGCTGCGGTGCCACCTGCGCAGAAAGAGGTTACGGAGCAGGCTGCCTAGGCAGCTTTCTCTCGTAGAGTATCTGGTGCAGGTGTCCCAGCGGGGTTGGGACGCTTGATTTCAGGAATATGGAGTCTGCGACAAAGCTTCCGAAATCCGTACTTGAATACTTTTCAAAGGCGGACGCAAGCGCATCCCTGTCGTTGATGAACTTGACTCTGGCCAGCGTGACATGCGGACGGTACGCTTTTTCTTCTTCGCACGCCACCCCGTGATTTCTGAGCTCGGCGCCCAGTCTCGAATACAGAGATCTCAATTCCTCGGATCCTTCGCCGAGATCGGCGAACAAGACGCGCATCCTGTCTCCGAACGATGAAAGGCCGTGGACATCCGCATGGAAACTGTTTCCCGCAGTCGAAGACATTGAGTCCTTGATGTCCTGCAGCTTTGATTCGGGGACCTCGCCGAGGAACTGCATGGTTATGTGGTAGTTCTCCCTCCTCGAGAGAGTCACCCCGCTGAAATCGAATTTTTCAGCTACGCCCCACAGTCTGGCCTTGATCTCTTCCGGGATTTCGACCCCTATGAAAAGCCGCATGTCTACTAATTTATAAAAGATACGATTTAAAGATATCTGGTTGGATGGCAAACATCGAGGATTTTTCAAGGCTTGACATCCGTGTAGGCAGGATAACGAACGTTGAGGATGTCGAGAAGGCCAGGAAGCCGATATACAAGCTTACCATAGACTTTGGGCCAGAGATAGGCGTGCGAACGATACTCGCTGGCGTAAAGTCGTTTTACGGCAAGGAGCAGCTTTTAAATAGGCAGGTTTCATGTATTGTAAACCTTGAGCCCAAGGTCATAGCAGGTATCGAGTCCAATGGGATGATACTCGCTGCCGAGGATGAGACAGGGATTGCGTTCCTGACTCCCGAAAGGGAGCTCGCGAACGGGAGCAAAGTCAGTTAATTTGGATGTGACTATGATTTTGGTTGTCGTTGGATTGCCTGGTTCTGGGAAAAGCACCATAGCCGAGATGCTCAGGGAGGAGGGATTCGACGTGATAGAGTATGGTGACATATGGAGAGAGCTTCTGAAGAAGGCGCATGTCCCCCTGAATGACCCCCGGGCGACGAGGGAATTCACTGCAAAGCTTCGTGAGAGATACGGAAAGGACATCTATTCAAGGCACGCAGTCAGGAAAATCAAGAAGAGCATGAAGCATGTTGTATTGATGGGCTTGCGCAGCGACTATGAGTTGAATTACCTGAAGAAGAAGGTGAAGAAGATAGACATCATAGCGATACGCTCTCCTTTTGAGACCAGGTTCCGCAGGATGAAGGTGAGGGGAAAGCCCGAGGATCCCAAGAATCTTGCTGACTTTAAGTGGCTTAACACAAGGGAGAAGAGGGGCTTCCTGCCGGACAAGAAGGAGGAAAAGCATGGTATCCTTGTAGTCATGCGGCAGGCAGACTACATCATAAGCAACGACGGCACTATCCCCCAGTTGAAGAAGAAACTTGACACTGTGCTTGCGAAGGTAGACAAGGATTGGAGAGACTTGACCTGATTAGATTGCCGCCCTTATCTTCATCTGCATCTCAGGCCTTGGAAGATCCGGAGCCCTTAAGTTGAACTCCGAGATCTTCTTCCGGATGACCTCCCTCCCGCATGCAGTCAACGAGAGGGGCTTGTTTTCCTCTCCCCGCCCTCTTTCAGTGAAATCCACTATCCCCTTTTCCTTGAGCTTCTTGAGCGTGTACCAGACTCCGCTTGCCGAGCACCCATACTCCTCTGCTATGTATTCGACGAAACTTGTCGCCGTAGGGATGTCCTCAAGCCCTATCTCTGAGAGTATCATCAATTCCTTCTCGCTGATAAGAGACAGCATAACGCCGGCGGAGACAGCTCTAACTATTGGTTTAGCAACTTGCATTCAAAAACACCTTGGAAATTTATTGGATGCAAGCAGCACAGAGATAAGGATTATTTGTCGTAATTTTCTTTGCTACCATTGCTATAGCTCCAGCTGGCAAGGAGGAAACTGTAAACATATGCCATCTGTATGCTAATTGCATGTGCAACACTCTGTACGATATGATTCAGGCACTATGACTATTTAAATCTTTTCTTCAAAGACTCCTTTCATGATACCGTTTCTTTGGAGGATAGCCATACTTCTGCTCGTCACGCTGGCTTACGCCGTCTTCGACGTATTCAACAGGAGGAATGTACCTGATGTCTTTGTTTACGCAATACTCGTCATCGCCCTGCTGGTAACATTTACTTATAGCGTAAGGACAATGGAGATCAGCCTTGCAGTAGCGGCAATCATAATGGCAGCAGGATATGTTTTGTACAGGAAAGGCATAATGGGCGCTGGTGATTTCCTTGAATTTGCAACGATAAGCCTTCTCCTGCCAATACAGCCTTCCCCGATTCTCTCGGGCCTGCCACAGTTCAACTTCCCGTTCATATTTTCTGTGTTCATAGCGACAGGGTACGCCGCGGTCATAGGAATGGTTTCGTATTATCTTTTCAGGGCCTGCAGGATGGGCTACGTGAGAGGTTCTAAGATCGAAAGAAGAAAGTTATACGAAGGGATAGGGATTTTTGTCGCCTATCTCCTGCTCCTGGCGTTCCTTACGTACCTTACAGGAGTTAGGATAGTCACTATTGCGCTTGTGCTGATAATAGGAGTTGCGTCTGCGTTGACAATCATGTTCGACAAGCCGATAAACAGGCAGATGGTGTCATACATTTACCCAAGTAAGCTTACCCCCGAGGACATGCTGGCCACCAACTTCATGAGCAAGAGCGATATGGGCTTCTTTGAGAAGAAGTCGAAGCACTTCGGAAGGCTCGTGACAAAGGAGCTTATCCGCGACGTAAAGGATGTCAAAAGGAAAATACCGGTGTATACGAGCGGAGTACCGCTGGCGCTTTTCGCGTTCATTGCCGTTGTAGTCTCGCTTCTCTTCGGAAATCTTCTTCTTTACGTAATCATCTGACAGCATGGACAGGCAAAGGAAGTTATAAATTGCTGCACAAGGTTATCCGGTGCTAAGGTGAGGATTGCTATCCTTTCTGATTTTCACATAGGCTACGACAGGTTCAGGGAGGATGCCCATAGGCAGGCAGAGGAGGCTCTCGAGCTTGCGAGCCAGTCGGCAGACATGATGGTCATTGCAGGAGACATCTTCGATTACAGGCACCCTAAGCCCGAAGTCACAGTCGAGGCCCTGAGCCTCTTCAAGAAGACCGCTGCGGGGAGGTTCTCCGCCAAGGTCATAGACTTCGACGGCAGGGGCAAGATCTACACTGATGTCCCGATAATCGCAATCCCCGGAACCCATGAAAGGAGGACAGACGGCGAGATAGATTCGATAGACGTGCTGAACCTTGCAGGGTACCTGATAAATGCAAACCAGGCAAGGGCTGTGGTTGAAAAAGACGGCGAGAAGGTAGCTGTTTACGGCGTAGGCGGAATTGCGGAGGAGAGATTCAAGGAGACTCTCGAGAAGTTAGACCCCAAGCCGGTTGAAGGGGCATTCAATGTTCTCCTTTTTCACCAATCGGTCTATGAATTTCTCCCGTTCGGAGAGAATGTGATAAGGCTGGAGGAGCTTCCCGAGGGATTTGACCTCTATGTCGACGGCCACATACACAGCAGAGTTGAAGCAAAATGCCACGGCAAGAACTTCCTTATACCCGGAAGCACTGTTCTGACGCAGTTGAAGGACGGCGAGCAGGAAGAGAAAGGATTCTTCATATATGACACAAAGACGAACGAGTATACGTTCAGGAAAATAAATTCGAGGAGATTTTTCGTCGCAAAGGTGAATGTGGAAGGCCTGAGCCCAAGCGAGATAGGCAGCGAGGTTGAGGGGAAGATAGCGAAGATCGCCGCTGAGGGGCACGATAAGCCGATAATAAGAGTAATTCTTGAGGGGAAGATAAAGGATGGCTTCAGGAGCATGGACATAGGACTGAAGGATATATCCGATTCCTATTCAAAGAATGCGATAGTCGAGATCACGAAATCCGGAATAGAGGGCAAGGATTCCAAGGAAGCTGAAGACTTGAGGAATGGCATGCTTGAAAATATCTCGATAAGGGATTACGGGGTGGGGATATTCCTGGAAAAGGTGAAGGACAAAGGCTATTCGCTTGACATCGGGCCTTCGCTGCTTTTTGATTTGCTCAGTTCAGGCGAAAAGAAGGAAATCGTCATCAAAAAGGCGCTGGAGAGCATACTCGCGGATTCAGGTGAGGCTCTTCCTGTCGCAAGTAGGTAAACTTATATATCAGTCTAATGATTAGAATCCCGTGAGTCAATGGAAGCGACAGCGCATAAAACACCGAAAGGAATCCCAGGTTACAAAAGCGAATTCATTGATATGCTCACCGAGACCGGCGCACTGAGATTTGCAAAAGAGGGCGAGGACCTAACCCTCAAGAGCGGAAGGAAAACGACTTATTTCATCAACATGGGAGATTTCAATTCGGGGCTCAGCACAGACAAGTTGGCGGCGGCTTACGCTGCCCTTATAGCGGAAAAGATACAGACTCTCGAGAAGAACGGAGAGCCGTTGTACATATACGGGATACCTGAAAAGGGTGTCGCCTTGGGCCCGGGCGTTTCCGCAGCGCTGTCAAGGGAGCACGGGATACAATCGTACTGGTTCTTCACGAGGAAGGAGGCCAAGACCCATGGCGAATCCACAAACCGCGAGGATTTGGCAAAATCCATGATCGTTGGAAAGATCCCTCCTAGCGGAGCGAATGTCCTGTTCCTTGACGATGTCCTCACTACAGGAGGGGCAAAGTATGATGAGCTTGCAAAATTGGGAAAACTTTTGGACAAGCCGAATTATGTAGGGCTTATCATAGGCGCTGACAGGATGGAGGTTGATTTCCAGGGAAAGAGCGCGGCTGAGGAGTTCAAGGCGAAGACGGGAATTCCCGTCTATTCCATAGTCAATTCCGCTGAGATCCTGGACTATGCCAGACTCAGGCCGGACAAGCAGGCACGGACCGACGAGGTTCTTAGGACTGCCAGGTACCTAAGGGTCTATGGAACACAGGAAGCGAGGAGAAACGAGTTTGTATCGGTTATGAAGGCGCCGAGGACTGTGGATTGTTCCAGAAGCATAATACCTGCTTGCGATATGCCCACATTGGAAGCCTTTGAGAAACTGGTAGAGCATACCTTCGAGATAGACGGAATTGGGGGATACAAGATCGGTTTTGAACTTGGACTCGCGTATGGCCTCCCCAAAGTGGTGGAAACTGCGAGGAAGCACACCGACAAGCCAATGATTTATGACCATCAAAAGGCGGGCACTGACATACCGGATACAGGAAAGAGCTTCATGAGGGTATTGAGAGAGGCAGGCGTAGATTCAGTCATCCTCTTCCCGCAGGCAGGGTCTGAGACCGAGAGGACCTGGATATGGAGGGCGCTGGAAAGCGGTCTGAGCGTCATGGTTGGAGGAGTGATGACCCATCCCGCTTATACTGTAAGCGAAGGAGGATTCATAGAAGACGGCAAGGCTCTGGAGATTTATAGAATAGCTGCAAGGGCAGGAGTTTTTGAATTTGTAGTGCCTGGGACAAAACCAGGACTAATAAGGGAGGTAAAGGACGCCGTCACTGCCGAAGGCATATCTGCCCCCATATTCTACGCTCCGGGGCTTGGGGCGCAGGGAGGAAAGTTCGAGGAGGTCAAGGGGGTTTTGGGGCAGGACTGGCATGCCATAGTAGGCAGGCAGATAGTCAACGCGAAGGATGGGGACTATGGAAAGGCTGCGCGCCAGACAGTTGAAGAGCTCTTGAGAGACTGATCAGCCTTTGTGGTTCCTGTAGGAATAGTACCTGAACAGCGCTTCAAGCGCCAGCGCTGCGGCTCTAGGGGAATCGTAGACAGGGAGCCCTGATCTCTCCATCATTATCTTGTGCATCTCAGTGTATTCTGCGCCTATGCTTATGGCTATCATCGGCTTGTCGGTGTTCTCCTTTAATCCTACGACTTCCGAAGCGAGCCGCGAATCCGCTCCAGGAGTCTGGAAGAGGATTATCACTATTATCATGTCTATCTGCGGGTCCGAGGACAGCGCGGCGAGCGCGTCCCCGTATCTTTTGTCATCAGCATCCCCAGCAAGGTCGAGCGGGTTTCTTATGTTTACGAGGGTAGGCATTGTCTTCTGAAGTGCAGAGTTTGTCGAAGCGCTGAACTCACCTAATTTTATGAACCGTGATGATGCGATTGCGTCAGTTGTGAGGACTCCTGCGCCGCCGCCGTTTGTCACAATCGCTATCCTGTTCCCTTTAGGTGCGCCTTCGGACTCGAATATCTTTGCATAGTAGAGCAGTTCGCTTAGGTCGTTTGCTATCGTAAAGCCGAACTGCTGGAACACAGCTTCGTTCGCCTCGTAGCTTCCCGCCAGCGCTGCAGTGTGGGAATGCGCCGCGTTGGATCCCGCTTCTGTCCTGCCAGCCTTGAGGACTACGACAGGCTTTACCTTTGTTATCTTCCTGGCGAGCTTTATGAATTCTTTTCCTCTCTTTATCCCTTCGATGTACATTATGATGACCTTGGTTTCTGGATCATTCATCAGATATTCCAGAATGTCTACTTCGTCTAGATCTTCGGCGTTCCCATAGGAGATGAACTTCGACAGTCCGAATCCCTCCCCTGCGATCAAATCGAGGACAGTGCTGCCCACGGCGCCGCTCTGCGCTACGAAACTGACTCCGCCGACTTGGGGCTTTGAGAGCTTGTATGAAGGCAGGAAGAGCGTGTTGACCCTGGATCTGGGGTCCACTACTCCGAGGCAGTTGGGGCCTATCATTGCGATTTTGTACCTCTTTGCTATCTCCACTATCTGGTTCTGGAGATCGACGTTGCCCACTTCTGCAAAGCCTCCGCTGACCACTATTGCGCTCTTCACCTTTGTCTTGCCGCAGTCCTCAAGCACCATTGGAACTCCCTCTGCAGGAATGGCGATTACGGCCAGGTCGATGCCGCCCTTGATGTCGGTGACGCGTTTGTAGGACTTTATGCCAAGTATCTCCTCTGCGTTCTTGTTCACCAGGTAGATTTTTCCGTCGTAGCCCTCGTTTAGGTAGTTTTGAAGGATTATATGGCCGACTTTCCCTGGAGTCCTGGAGGCGCCTATTATCACGACGCTTTTCGGCTTTAGGATTGGTGTCAGGTCGGTCATTCCAGCACCCTTATGTCAACTATCTCGTATCCCTTTTCAGTTATTATTACCGGATTTAGGTCCAACTCCTGTATCGACGGATTGTCATTCAGGAGTTTTGAGACTTTGATGAGGAGGTCTGCTAGCATCTTGGCTGATTTGCCGTTGTGCGTCATTATGTCCCTTGATTTCAGCTGGCTTATCATCTCTGCCGCGTCATATTCGGTTATTGGGCACGTCCTTAATGCAAAATCCTTGAAAGCCTCGACATATATTCCTCCCAGCCCTATCAGGACAAGCTTCCCGAATTGCGGGTCCTCCCTTCCTCCCACTATGGCCTCTATGCCGTTGGGGGCCGTCTGCTGCGCGATTATGTTATAGGGCTTGAGCGACCTTCCCTTTCTTTCCAGCTCGTCGTAAGCATCCTTTATCTCTGCGCTGTCCGACAGGCCCAACCTCACCAATCCTGCCTTTGATTTGTGGAGCTGCTTTTCGGAAAGCAGTTTCATGACTATCGGCTTCCCGTTGGCAAACTTTACAGCGTCGGATGCGCTCTTGACGTATCTGCTCTCGACGCTGTCTATGCCATACCTGTCCAGCAGGCCTTTCGCTTTGAAGTAATCCAACAACATGGAGTTGCCTATATTCGGTGTGTGTACACAAGGATACCTATGATCGCTATTATGACAATTACGAGCACTATTGCTAGCACTTTGTTTCCCGTTCCCGCAGCGTGGGCGTGCGGCGCGGCTGCCTGATTCGGTGCCGCTCCGGGGGTTGTGCCAGGCATCCCTAGATGGGGAGGCAGTGCGGGCTGCTGAGGCGCTCCCTGCATCACCTGGGGCGGCGCCTGCTGCGCTGGCATCCCGGGCCTGGGAGGCACCGGCGATGATTGCCCAAATGGCGGCATCGCCTGTCCCGGAGCAGGCGGCGGAGGCTGTATTGGGCGTCCCCCGCCTTTTGCGTGCAGGAATCCCTGCTCTGTAAGCAGCAGCTCCACTCCGCCGTTCTTCAATTCATAGGTTATCAGGTTCTGCTTGTTGAGCTTGTAAAGCCTCATTGCAAGGTCTCTTGGCCTTAGTCCTAGTGTATTCTGCAGTTCGACAGGCAGCCTCTTTCCTCCTGACATCTGTATTAGGAGTGATTCGTCTAGCGCGTCAGTTGGCGAGGTGCTCTTCGCTTCGGCTTCCTGCATTGCCGCCTTCCCTGCTTCAGTGATTACTATTGCATTGGGCCCGGGGTAATTTGCCGTGAATTCGATAAGCCCCTTCTGCTTGAGCGTCCCCGCGACATTGGATGCGTCGAATATTGTTGCATTCAGTGCTGTTCCAAGCTTTTCCATCGGTGTGTCAGGGGTTATCTTAAGCAGCGATGCTAGGTCCATGAATGTTATCTCGTCGGTCATTGAATCGGTATTACTAGAAAGGGAATTAATAAAAAGTTTCCTTGAGGCGGTGTGCACCTATCATTATAAACATTTTCATCCCACTTATTATCATTGTGATTTTTTGGACATCCAGATTCTTGGGGCAGGACAAGAGGTAGGAAGATCAGGAATTCTGCTTAAGGGAAGCAAGAATATACTGCTCGATTACGGAATAAAGGTAGAGGAGAAGGTAGAATACCCTCTTCCCGCAGGCAAGGTGGACGGATTTGTGCTGAGCCATGCGCACCTGGATCACAGCGGCTTCTCACCCTCGCTGTACCACCATGGAATGCCGGCGGCATTTGGAACAGAGCCAACTAAGGAACTTGCCGAGCTTCTCATAGAGGATGCGATGAAGGTGCAGAAGATGAAGCACATGCCTCCGAAGTACAAGAAGACTGACCTAAGGTCGTTCATGAACTCCTTTACGACCCATCCCTACAAGGAGAGGATAGAGTTTGGAGATTACGCGATATCGTTGCACGATGCAGGGCACATCGCAGGGAGCGCGATCACAAGGATAGAGAACCAGAGGAATGGAAGAAGGCTTGTTTACACAGGAGATTTCAAGCTCTCTCCACAGATGCTTCACAACGGAGCGGAGGTAGTCGAGAGCGATGTCCTAGTCATCGAGTCGACTTACGCGATCAAGGAGCACCCTAACAGGGAGAACCTTGTCAAGCTCTTCGTCGAGAACGTGAAGGAGATAGTCGACAACAAGGGGATTGCGCTGATTCCCGTATTTGCAGTGGGCAGGAGCCAGGAGGTTCTCGCAATATTGGAGAAGAACAAACTTACAAATTATACTTATCTGGACGGAATGGCGAGGGCGGCGACAAGGATAACCTTGGATCATCCCGATTATGTGTACAACCCGGGTCTTCTCAGCGGTGCGATGACAAAGGTGACTACGCTCAAGAAAGAATCGGAGAGGGAAGAGGCGCTGACAGGCGGAAGCATAATAGTCACAACGGCAGGCATGCTCACCGGCGGCCCTGCGCTTAACTATATAACAAAGTTGAATGACAAGTCGATGATATTCCTGACAGGATTCCAGGCAGAGGGTACGAACGGAAGAAGGCTGCTGGACAACAAGCCCCTGATAATAGACAAACAGAGGGTCTTCATAAAGACGCCGTTCTCCTTCTACGACCTATCCGCCCACGCAGGGCAGGCAGACCTCTACGACTATGTTAAAAGATCGGATCCCGAGACAGTCATATGCGTGCATGGAGACGGCGAAAGCACCATAGATTTCAGGGATAGGCTTCAGTTAGAGGGATTCGAGACGTATGCGCCTGCATTGGGAGAAAAGGTGCGGGTCAATTTCTAGGACATGTCGATTGACGCTCCGGGAAAGTTCAGGGTGGAGAAGTAGTCGCCAGGAGTTTCTGCGCGCCTTATCAGTTCGTATTGCCCGTTTTCCCTCAGCAGTATCTCTGCGCTGCGCAGTTTGCCGTTGTAATTGAAGCCCATGGAATGGCCGTGCGCGCCTGCATTGTGTATCACGATCACGTCTCCCACGTCTATCTTCGGCAATTGCCTATTTATCGCGAACTTGTCATTGTTCTCGCAGAGGGAGCCCACTATGTCGTAAGTGTGGTCATGCGGCGCGCTCTCCTTCCCCATCACAGTTATGAAATGGTATGCTCCGTACATTCCGGGGCGCATGAGGTTTGCCATCGAGGCGTCTACGCCTATGTACTCCCTGTAGGTGCTTTTTGTGTGTATTGCTGTAGTTATGAGATAACCGAACGGTCCTGTCATTATTCTTCCGTTCTCAGTAAGTATCCTTAATGGCTTAAGGCCCCTTCCTGTTATCTTCTCTTCATAGGCTTTCCTTATGCCTTCAGATACAGCTGCAAGATCCAGCTGCTTCTGCTCCGGCCTGTAGGGTATGCCCATGCCGCCGCCGAGATTCACAAACTCGAAGGTTATGCTTAGCTTTTCGGATATCTCGCTTACAAGGTCAAAGAGCATGTTTGCAGTCTGTATGAAGGCCTCAGGATTCAACTCGTTTGAGGCTATCATGGTGTGGAGGCCGAATCGCTTTACCCCCTTGTCCCTCATAGTCCGATAGGCTTCGAGGAGCTGCTGCTTTGTCAGGCCGTACTTTGATTCTTCGGGGTTGCCTATGACGTTTCCTTCGGCTGTCTGTCTCAAAGGCCCGGGATTGTACCTGAAGCAGATTATTTCAGGGAGGCCTGCATTCTTCTCAAGGAATGGGATGTGAGTGATGTCGTCAAGATTTATTATGGCACCCAATTCGAACGCCTTTTTGAATTCATTCGGAGGCGTGTCATTCGAGGTGAACATTATGTCTTCCCCCCTTATGCCTAGCCTCTCGGCTATTAGCAGCTCCGGAAGGGAACTACAGTCAACGCCGTTTCCCTCTTCGTGCAGTATCTTTACAAGGTAAGGGTTTGGACAGGCCTTGACGGCAAAATGGTTCTTGAATCCTGGGACCCACGAGAAGGCCTTGTTCAGCTTTCTTGCGTTCTCGCGGATTCCCCGCTCATCGTACAGGTGAAAGGGCGTCTGGTGTCCGTTTATTATCTCCTTGAGCTTTTCAGCGGTGAAGGGTATGTCGCCGTGTTTGTTCATCCGATCACCGCTTCGGCATTTTCCTTATCAGCTCTGCGGCGAGCTCAGTGTCCCCGAGGGAGGGCACAAGCGCGAATCTTACATAGGAATCGGCTTGGGGGGCGTCGCCTATGGCGAGCATCTTTCCGGGAGTTACGTTTATCCCTATCTTGTTCTGTTTGTCTATCTCCAGCAGGTTCTTTGCGAAATTTATCGAATCTGGGCCGACCTTTGCCCAGACATAGAATGTGGAATTCGCAAAATATTTTATTCCTGCGTCATCGAGAGCGCTTGTCATGATCTCCCTTTTCTTATCATAGATTTTCCTCATTTCGTCTACGTGCGCTTCATCCTGCAATGCGGCTATGCCCGCTTCCTGGACCGCGTTGGCGACTCCGGAGTCTATCTGTGTCCTGAGCTTTTTATAAAGCCCTATGATTTCCGCTCCGCCGAACGCGAAGCCCAGTCTTATTCCTGTGGCGTTGCTCCTCTTGGAGAGGGACTGCATGACTATGAGATTGCTCCAATCGCCCGAATACTCGAGGAGGGTATGTGGTCTCTCGTTGACATACATTTCAGTGTATGCCTCGTCAGACGCTATTACAAAATTGTATTTCTTAGATAGGGCTATGAGAGACGTGAAGAAGTCTGCATTTGCTACCGCCGTCGTGGGGTTGTTCGGATAGTTTACCCACATCATCTTTATCCTGCTGTTTCTTTTGAGTATCGACTCTATCTCGTCTATGGAGGGAAGGAAATTATCCTCCTCTTTTAATTGGTAGAATTCAGGTATCCCTCCTGCAAAGACTGTCCCCGCCTTGTACGGAGGATAGCCTATCGATGGCATTAGCACCGAGTCTCCGGGGTTGATTATTGCGAATGGAAGATGAAAAACCGCTTCTTTTGCTCCAGCTGTCGTAGTTATCTGTGTTTCAGGATCAGCCTTTATTCCGAACCTTCTGTTCAGCCATTCAGAGGCCGCTGTGCGGAACTCTTTCATCCCTACGTAGCTTGGATAGCCAGAACGGGAGTGCTTGTCTGCGCCTTTCTGCATGCCGGATATTGCCCCCTGGTAGAGAGGTTCAGTAGGATCCCCGACGCCGAAGTCAAGTATCTTGAAGCCGTTCCTTCTGGCCTCGTCCTTTGCCCTGTCGACCTCGGCGAAGGCATATGTCATGAATCCCTTTAATCTCTCGCTTGGTTCTACCATTATATCCATTCCTCTGCAGATTAGTGATAAGCCTTCTGCCTCCTTGCAAGTTCAAGGGTAGAAAGTTCTGCAGCAACAATCCGGAGCCAGTGGCTCGCTTTGATAGTTTAGCGGCCTTACATTATCTGAAAGCGCCTCTCTTGCTGGCCTCACTGATCCTACTCTTGGAGATGCGGCTGCGGTTTGTTGCTTTCGGCGCACATCACTAAGTATGTCACCGCGAGGTATTGTGTAGCTGCCGCTTCTTATCTCTATTGCATCTAGAATTCTTTCATTGCGGATTGTTTTAGTCCTCTCCATGATGTCATCATTTGTGGTCTTTTATGGACAAAGCCACTATATAAACTTGTTGTTAGTGCAGTAACAAAATATTATTGTTATTTGATTTGTTATATAAACATTTGTAATCGTGTCTTTGGTGATGGGGCATTAAAGTTCAATCTCGTCTATTATGGCTTTGTATAATTCAGTTAGCTGCTCTAGACTCCTTTTGGAAATCCACTCGTTTTCGGTATGCTCGTTGCCTCCTGACGGGGCCAATGACACAACAGGTATGTTGAAACTGTTGGAGAAAACGTTGTCGTCCGCTACAGAATCGCCGTAATTTATAACAGTTTTCCCGAACTGCTTGCGCATTATAGCCAGCACCTGCTTCACGTTCCTGTTATTCAGGTCGACTGCAAAAGGCTCTATGTAGGGAGTGTCCCTCTTTTTTACGCTGACTGAGATCTTTGTCCTAGGATTCAGGATTCTCTTTCTGTACATTTCCTTGACCATGTTCTCTACCCTTTTCTTGCAGTCGGCAACTGTGCTTGGCGGGACTAGTTGAATGTCAAGCTCCATGTGCGCCCTTTCCGGCACAGCCAGACTTGTCGATTCCCCTGACACGGCCCTCACGAAGAGGGAGTCTCTTCCGAGCTTTGGATGCGTCCTTAGCTTGAGCATCTTAATGTTTTTCACAATCCCGCTCATCTCGCTTATCGCGTTTATTCCTCTTTGCGGGTTTGAGCCATGGGAAGAAAGCCCCTGTAGGTCTATGCTGATGACAGTCCTTCCTTTTCTTCCCGCATTTAGGACATTTGGACCGCCCACAGTCCGGTCGGAAATGGCAGGGTCTCCGGAGATTATAAGTGAGACATCACTGAACCATTCTTTATTCTTTGTTGCGGCATGCCAGGCTCCTCTCGATATATTCTCTTCGTCGGCGCAGAACAGCATCTTTATTTTCCTATCGGTATTTAGCGTCCTTGCGGCCTCCAGGGCGGCAGCTATGCCCCCTTTCATGTCGCATACGCCGAGGCCGAAGAGCTTGTCTCCCTTTACTGCGACGCTCAACGGCGCTGTGCTCCATTTTCCATATATGGGCACCGTGTCCATATGCCCGTAGAAGAGTATGGCCTTTCCAACGTGGCCTTTCTCAGCGAAAAGATTATACCTGCCTTTCTGCATCTCCACCAATTTTGTCTTGAAGCCATATGTCTTAAGTTGCCTGTCCATGTGGATTGCGATTGCCTTCTCGTTAGGAAAGACTGAATTAATCCTGACAATTTCAGATAGTTGGTTTTGCACGCTCATCTCATTGCCTCTTTGAGTATCAGAAGACTTTCGTTCGGCACAGACATGGCGGCGAAGGTCGTCAGCTTGCCGCCTACATCGGCGTGAAGTGGCAGGATGCCGCATAGTATCTGACCTTGATGCGCCGAGGCTCTTGCGGCCGTTTTATGCGTCAAGGTATATTCACCGAAGATTGTGTATTCATTTTGTTCTCCGGCCCTGGCCATATGCGTGAGTGCGCTTGTGGTCAATGCAAAATATAGGTTGTTGCCGTTGTTGTCACCATAGTGAGGCCCGTGGGTTATGCCGTTTGCCACCACCACGTCGGTAAGCTCGGCTATTTTCAATTTCCCGTAGTTTTCTACTTCTATCGCAGTCCTCTCAATGGCGCAGAAGCCTACAGGCACATTTCCCTTCAAGCCCACAGTTATTACATTCCCTGGATTTGTTATCACAGCCTCAGCGCTCTTAGTGTCATAACCAAATGTTGTGCTTATCAGTGGCGAGATCATCCCTATCGATGTTCCAAGTTGGTTTATCCTCTCAACGCTTTCACTTCCTTCGAAAGTGTATATCCCGTAACCTGCGGATATGGTGGTGCCAAACATTTCCTTTATCTCCCGGGGGTTGGATGCGATGTTCGCTATGCTCCTTAGGAATTCGGTGTGCCCTTGCATTTCTTCTTTCGGTACGCGTCTTGTTGGGGAATTATATCCCAGGTATACCATCCAGTCAACCCGGTTAGCATTATTTATTTTTATCATCGCCTCTACATCTATTGCGCTGGCTTCAGCGCGTTCCATCAGATATGGCAGCACTTTGTCGCTGACAAAGACCCTTACGCTAAGCCTCGTCTTGTTCCCCGGAAACACGGTGTCGTCTCCGTTCTGGATCTCCCTCTGGCCTCCGATAAAGACGTCTATGAGAAAGTCCGTCATGTTTCTTGTATCCGCTCTGAGGTTTAGTATGCCCTTTCCACGGTCCGCCCTCGATGGCACTATTGTGCCCACAGAGCCTATGCTTGTGGTATCGGTTCCGTCTTTTCGGTAGATGCTTTGAATGCCCTTTACGTAGCTGTCCCTTATCCCTGTAAAAACTTGCCTAGGGAGTCGAGATTTCACTTCGTTCATGCCATTCACATTTGGCTGGAAATTTTACTTCGTTCCAGCAGCGAAGACGGAAAACGTTGGGTCCCCCACCCTCTAACAACATTTTTCTCCGATATAAGATTCTGTTTCTTAATATATATACTTGACGTTATTGGAATAACAGAATATTATTATAATTTGCCTTTATATATAAAGCTAAGTGAATTTTGAGGGATTTGGATGGCAACAGTTGCACATGTCGTAGCCGACATAATACAGGACAGGCCGTTCCTAGAAGAGGCTCTCGTGAACGATATAATCAACTATGCATACCTCGCTGACATGCTCAAGCCAGAGATAGAGAAGGAAATGAGGAAGGAGGTGAACCGCTACGCCATAATAATGGCAATAAGGAGATTTGCTGACTCGCTGAAAGGCAGCTTTGTGGGGCAGCCTCACCTGGATTTGGGAGGCGCGGACATAACAATAATATCCGGGATTTTCGAGCTGACGGCGATAAAGGACGCTACGACAATGAAGACCGTTTCAAAGCTGTACGATCTTGTGGACTTTGAGAAAGGGGATTTCCTCACCATAACACAGGGGCTGTACGAGATAACTATACTTTCCAACAGCAGGTACAAGGACAAGATGCTCAAACTGTTCGACAAACTCGATGTCAAGAAGGTAAGCACTGGGCTATCCTCCCTTACAGTCAGAATTCCTGAGAAGGCGGCAGAGTCAGTGGGCCTTCTCTACACCCTCACTAAAGCGCTGAGCTGGGAGAATGTAAACATATTCGAGGTGGTTTCTACGCTAAGCGAGGAGATTTTCATTATAGGCGAGGAAGACACTGCTGTTGCCTTCGACGCCATAAAAAGACTGATCAAGAAAGAGGAGAAACAGGGGAAGTGATATTACATCTCTTCCTCTGAGCCTGACTCCTCGTCTTCGTCATCCTCTATGGGAGCGCGTTTTCCGCTTCCGGATCCGCTTCCCTTCTCGAGAACCTCTATCTTTCCGTACTTTCCTGTAGACAGTTGAGGGGTTCCTCTGAACTCGTTTACGAATCCGTTGGTTATCTTGACTTTGTCTCCCACGTTAACCAGGTCGATTGTCTCGCCCCAGAGTGAGATCGCTATGCTTCCCGTGTCGTCCTTGAGTATCGCGTTGGCTACGTTGAGCCTCTTCCCGTACTTCGTGACTACCTCTCTAGGCTCGTCCTTCTCTGCTACTACTGCTTCTACATCAACATTGGATGCTCCTGCTTTCAAATCGCTTATGTTCATTTATTCACCAAGAATATGATAAATAGTGATTAAGTTATGCTGGAAAAGCTATATTAATCCATAGGGTGTTGCCGTCCTCAAGGCATAAATAATTCAAGGCCCATAGTAAGAGCATGGGAACTCTGAAGGGCTACGGGATCGAGAAGCTGACAGGGATGCCTGGCACTCCGTTCAACAGGATGCCCGGGTTTACGCGCGTCCCGCCTTTGGACAGATCCGTCATAAAAGAATCCAAAAGGCCTGCGGAGAACCTGTCGCGCGGGCTGCTGAGGAGGCTGTTAACTGCAGTGATGCGCAAGGGTTGAAAGCTTTATATAATCTGGTGGAGGAATTTTTAGTGGTTAAATGGCAACAGCAACTATTTCACATGCAAGGGCAGCACGCATGGCGGCATTAGGGCCGTTGCTCAGGGGAACCGAGATCGGCGCGATAAAGGCAGGGATAGCCTTTGGCGTCATTGGTCTAGGCATCGGCGCGCTTGTCGGCGCAGTAAAGTCTGCTTTTAGAACCGAGAGGAGATAGAATGGCTAGGATTGAGGTATGCAAGGTCGCTGAGCTCCCTGTAGGCCAGATTAAGGGCGCAGGAGAGGGAGAGACGAGGGTCTTGGTTGCGAATGTGGGAGGCAGCCTATACGCCATGCGGGCTATCTGCAGCCATGAAGGAGGGCCTTTGGACGAGGGGCTTCTTTACGAGAACGAGGTAACGTGCCCGTGGCACGGTTCGGTCTGGGACGTCAAAACGGGAAAGTGCACATGGTTCAATGAAACATTGAAGGACGAGCCGACCTACAAGGTAGTTGTGGAGGGAGAGACGGTTTTCGTAGAGGTTTGACAGTGTCGATTAAGGAAGTGGACTTCAAGGAGGCTGTTGAATTTGCGAAGGGCCACAGCACGAAGCTTGTCTGGCTTGGCAGGGAGCCCGTAGACTACATCCGTGAGCTCCTCGGCCTTGATTCCTCGGAGATGATCGAAATCGATCCAAACAGTTTGGTTTACGCCGACAGGGAGGAATCGGCAAGATTCAAGGACCATGTATTCGTCTGCTATCACGGCAACACATCAAGATATGTTGCAAACACCCTGAAGGATAAGTTCGGCGTAGAGTCGCTCAGCATGAAGGGAGGAATCACGGCAATAGTCGGAGAGATATTCTAGTCCTTCATCTTTTGCGCGTAGAGAAGCAGGCTCTTTATCGTCCCTGACGTCTTCAGGGTGGAGAACCCGATTGCTCTGCCTTGCACGTGCTTTACAAACGAGAGCGAAAGGACAAGCCTATCCTCGAATCCCCTGTTTACCTTTATCACAAACAGCCTTGGCGTGTATTGTGCTACTATCCTCGGGTTTGCTTCCGAGTATTCTAGCTCCCCCATGAACCTCATCAACTCTGCGCCTATGCTGTTCCCTGCGGACGCAGCGTCGATGTCGCCTGAAGCAAGCACCAGCACATAACGGTATTTGCGCTTGAGTATCATAGGATTTCACCTAGGGACGATATCATCCTTTCCGCCTGCTCTTCGCTGGCTCCCAGGAATTTCGCGAGCCCAGTCATCTGCATTGATGAAAGCATCTCTGACTCGTCTTTGGCGAGCGTGATGAGCGCTATCCTTGCTCTGGACCTGAGCGCGAATGCCATCAGTCCCCTCATCCTGTAGAGGTTGCGCATCCTTGTCCTCGTATCGACGGCAGTAAGCTCCCTGGCCGAGAAGCAGAGTAGTTTCTCATGCTCCCTGCACTCTTCCACGGCTTGGCGTATCAGTTCGTTGTCCTTTATCATGACCCCTTCGACGTTGCCCTTTCGCAGCGCCCTTCCCAGCGTTCCTGGCTCGTTGCTGATGACTATGCATGGTTCTCCGAGGTTTACGTTGTCTGTCAGCACTATCTCCTTCGCGGAGAATATTTTTTTGTAGCCCAGCAGGCTGGCAGTCTTCCTGTCCGCAGACTCCATGCCTACTAGGTCGAAATATGCCATAGATTCAGCCTTTTTCATAGACCAGGGTTAGTATGTCGCCGTCTGCAACGACGTGCTCCCTGCCCAGCCTCTGATTGGTAAACTTTGCGCTCTTTCCGCTTATATATGCATACCTAAGGTCTTTCGCTGTCTTTGAATGCAGTGATTTTGCGACGTCCATCACTGTGGAGCCGCTTCTAAGTATCATCGGCTTCCTCAGGTCTGCAACGCCGTCCTTAGGCTTGAGGTACACACGCACAAGATCAAGTTCATTGAATATCCTTGACTTCAGTTCGGCGAGGTTGGTTTTCTGCTCCGCGCTGATGGGGATCACCCTTATTCCGGTGGTGTTCTCCAGCTCTTTCTTGACCCCCTGTGCGAATTGGGGTTCTACGCTGTCTATCTTGTTGAGGATTATCAGTCCTTTGACATAGACTATGCCAGGATCCATCAGTTCCATCACCTCCTCTATGCCTGCATCCTGGTGGAATATGACCTTACCGTTGTATATGCCGTAATTATTCAGAACCTCTGCGACATCCTTCTTCACAGGCACCTTGTGTTTAAGCGATTCTATTTCCAGTCCGCCTGTGTCTTTCCTTTCCACAATTATCTTTGGCCTTTCCTTGTTTATCCTTATGTCTAAGCCATACAACTCGTCGAGAAGTTTGTAAAGCCCTTCAGGCCTGTTCGCATCCAGCACAATCATAAGAAGGTCTGCAACGCGTATTACGCTTGCCACCTTTGCGCCCCCGCCCTTTCCCTCTGCTGCCCCCTCAATCAATCCAGGAACGTCGAGTATCTGTATCTTTGCCCCATCGTAGTCCATCGTGCCTGGAATAACTTCCAGGGTTGTGAAGGCGTATGCGGCAACCTGTGACTCGGCGTTCGTTATTGCGACGAGCAGGGAAGATTTGCCTGCATTGGGGAATCCCACAAGGACGGCTGTCGCGTCGCCGGTTTTCTTGACAGCGAATCCGACTCCTCTTCCTCCCTTCTTCTTGACCATGTCCTTCTTGATGTTGGCTATCTTTTTCCTGAGTATTCCGAGGTGCTTGTTCGTGGCCTTGTTGTGTTTCGTCTTTGCGTACTCGTCCCTGAGCTCCTTCAGTTTATTCTCAAGGTCAGACATGCTTATCATATCGCTAAACAACATTTATAGGACTAGGTAGTGCCTATGTGTGCGTTTACGGCGCGGCGTAGCCAGAGGTCCATGAACTTGTGTAAACAACGCTTGTAGGAATTCCGTTGTTCAGGTTGCCTGAATAGTCGTTGGCGTTGCCGTTGAGCGGCCACCATCCTACCAGGTTCTGCGGAAGAATGGGAACGCCTCCTATCCCTTCCTTGTAAAAGGAATTTATTTCATTGGCAGTGAGGGCGGTGTCGTAGATCTGCACGTTTGATATTGAGCCATTGAATACAGTAGCTGAGTCTTGCCTTGTCCTTCCGATTTCAAGAGGATAAGGTTCCGGCAAAGTTATCGGCGACCGTATCACGTTGGCATCAACATTTACGCCGTTGACATACCCGTTTGAAATGTAATTTCCGCCATTGGTATACTGATAAGTTATGACCACATTGTTCCATGAATTCTGCGGTACGTTGAAGGTCATGTCCTGGACAGTATTAGCAACAGACGCCAGTATCCAAAAATCCGCTATACCTTGGCCGTCCATCAATCCCCAGCCATTATATGGACTTCTTCCCCCGTTATCAGCATCCAGTACGCCGCAGTATATGGTAGACCCTTCACATCTGCCCCTATTGTCAAGCCAGACAGATACAGAAAAGTTTTCTTGGACAGTCCCTTTGGGAAAAGTAAGCGTAGTGTTGATGTAGCTACTTTGGCCGCTAAACTGCGCCACGTACTGCGGCAGCTCGTTGTTGCAC
>DAHVAM010000008.1 GCA_027314605.1 Microcaldota archaeon | reverse complement strand
TTGGCATACCATACAATAGGCACTATCCTCTGACCAGTTTTACCCTTTAGGGAGAGTCTCGCCCCATAAGCATTGAAACTTATGTTCTGTATCTTTAGAGTGAGTATCTCACCTATTCTTGCCCCAGATTCATAAGCAAGGTTTAGGAATAGCTTTGTTTGAGGGTCATCGCTTCCATTAAGTAGTCCCTCTAGCTCCTTCTGTGATAAGAGATACTCTGGCATCATTGAGTTCTTTGGGGTCTTTCGCTTAATTCTTAGGCTTAATCCGAGCTTGTACCTCAAATTGAGCCAGCTAGCAAAGTTGCTTAAGATGCCCACATAGGTGTACTTAGTCCAGTCTTTCCACTCAGGGTTGTTATTAATCCATATCACAATATCTTCTATGCGCTCCTCAGATAGTTCTTTGAAGTCATAGTCAAAGTTGCTAAGCAGGTGCCATAGCAAATCCAGTACCCTGTTAAGCCTATGACTGCTGACATTCTCAGCTTTCTTAGTTTGGATGTATTCAAGAACAAGTCCCCTGCTAGCTTTGTTAAAGGCCGTGTTATCCTTAAGCCTGGCTAACTTACTGGAAAAGTTAGTCTCCCACCTGTCCATGTAAGAATATACGTTGAAGTTCTTCTTAAAACCCACGTCGGGACTCGAACAAAAAGAAGAACGCCTTGGCCGGGATTCGAACCCGGGTCACAAGCGTGACAGGCTCGTATGCTAGACCGCTACACTACCAAGGCTTGAGAAGGAATTAGCCCAAGGAGCTATAAAAACCCTTCTAAAATTAGAGTTATATCGTTTCGAACTTGAAATGATAGTGGATAAGGCCTTCGTCCCCGTCCACATACATCTTCCTGAACACCGTCTTGACCTTGCTCCCGATTGCGACCTTCTTGCCATTCTCTACGACGTGGCCTTCAACCTTCGGGCCTTCCTCCAGCTCTATTACCCCCACAGTGTAAGGCGCGCTCTCCTTGAAGGTATCGCTTGGCACCCGTATTGTAGTGAAGGAATAAACCTTCCCATTCCCACTAAGCTTCCTTGACCTCATCTTGGTGTCTCGCCCGCAGATTCTGCATATTATTCTTGGAGGGAAATATAATGTCTTGCATTTCTCGCATTCGCTTCCTATGAGGTTGTATCTTGTGTCGATTTTCCTCCACATTCCTGCAGATGCCTTCTCCATAAATATCACTAATTGATTCTCTTCATTATGTGCACAACTGCGGTCGCGCCGCTTCCTCCAACGTTGTGCGCCAGTCCTATCTCTGCGCCATTGACCTGCCTGTCAGCGGCCTCTCCCCTGAGCTGCCAGGTGATCTCTACCGCCTGCTTCACCCCCGTGGCCCCGACAGGATGTCCGCATCCTTTGAGGCCTCCGCTCGTGTTCACCGAAAGCTTAGACCCGAGTGCTGTTTCCCCGTCGGCTATTGCCTTTGCCGCCTTTCCTTTCTTGTAAAATCCAAGATCCTCCATTGCAAGTATTTCTGCGATGGAGAAGCAGTCATGCACCTCCGCTACGTCTATGTCGCTGGGTTTTACCTTCGCTTGCTTGAATGCCTTTTCCCCTGATATCTGCGCAGCCTTCAGAGAGGTTATCGATTCCCTTTCTGCAAGGCTCAGCGTGTCGGTAGCCTGTGTGCTTGCGGCGATCTTTATCGGCGTGTCGTTATACTTCTTCGCGATTTCGAGCGGCGCGAGTATCACTGCCGCTGCGCCGTCCGATATGGGAGAGCAGTCAAGTATCTTCAACGGGTCCGCGACAGGCTTTGACTTCAGGACCTCATCGATTGTAATTTCTCGTCTAAACTGGGCGTACTTGTTCTTCACCGCGTTCTTGTGGTTCTTGACTGAGACTGCTGCCATCTGCTCTTCGGTTGTTCCGAAATCATGCATGTGCCTCTTCGCCATCAATGCGTAAAGCCCCGGGAAGGTTATTCCCTGTCCGAGTTCCCATTCCTGGTCTCCTGCTCCTCCGAGAGCGCTTGTCGCCTCGGAAGGAGTCACGTCAGTCATCTTCTCCACTCCTCCAACCGCAACTATGTCGTGGATTCCGCTTGCTACCGCAATGTATCCCTGCCTTAGCGCAGTTCCTCCGCTTGCGCAGGCGTTCTCCACCCTGACAGCGGGGATGTTCTTGAATCCCAGCTGGTCTGCGAGCAGCGCGGCGATGTGCTCCTGGCCGATGAACCTCCCGGAGGCCATGACACCGCCGTAAAGCATCTCGACGTCGTTGCTCGTTATGTTCGCATCGTTCAATGCGTTGAGTCCTGCCTCTGCCATCAGGTCCCTGAGGCCGTGCTCCCACCTCTCCCCGAACTTCGTAAGCCCTACACCTATAATTGCAACTTCTCTCATATTCACCATCATGTCCTAACTATCGAGCTCCTGTTCTTGAGATACAGCGCGTAGTCGATGTACATCTTGTCCTTCGCTATGAGCTCCCTCAGCGGCGCGACCCTCTTTCTCTTGCTTTCTATGTTGTTTGTGACCTGTATTGCAAACGAATCGCTTCCCGCTCCCGATCCGAAGCTCGTTACCATTATCTTCTGCCCTGGCTTTGCCTTGTCGAGTACCGCAGCCAGCCCCAGCATCGATGCCCCGGAGTAGGTATTCCCTATAATGGGGGTTAGAAGCCCTTCCTCTACCTGCTTCTCGGTGAATCCCAAGAGCTTCGCTGCGTTCAATGGGAACTTCCCGTTAGGCTGGTGGAATACTACGTAGTCGAAATCGGAAGGCTTGAAGCCCGTCTGCTCAAGAAGGAGTTTTGTAGCGTTCGCCACATGCTTGAAGTATCCTGGCTCCCCGGTGAACCTGCCGCCGTGCGACGGGAAGTTGGCTCCCTCCCTCCTCCAGAAGTCAGGCGTGTCCGAGGTGTAGCTAACTGTCTTGAGTATCTCAGCGATCATCTCCTTCTTCTCCTTTCCGATTATGAATGCCGCTCCCCCTGCGCTTGCGGTGTATTCCAAAGCGTCTCCGGGCCTTCCCTGCGAGGTGTCGCTGCCTATCGCCATTCCGTATTTTATCATGTTGCTGTCTGTCATGCCCATGAGCATCTGTATGCCTGCAGTTCCTGCCTTGCATGCAAACTCGAGATCCGCGGCTGTCAGGTTGTGCCCTGCGTCTATCGCCTGCGCCACTACAGTCGCTGTCGGCTTGACTGCATAAGGATGCGACTCGGAGCCAACGTAAACCGCCCCAAGCTCCCTGGGATTTATTCCCGAGTGGTGAATCGCCTTACGCGCTGCCTCAACAGCTATAGTCGCAGCGTCCTCGTCGAATGCAGGGACGCTCTTCTCCTTTATGTTGAGTCCCCTCTTTATGGCCTCGCCGTCCTCGTTCCATACCCTTGCTATCTCCTCTACCTTTATCCTGAGGCGTGGCACGTATGCTCCGTATCCTATAATTCCTGCCATGAGAACAGTAATCCTTTGTTTCATATCAATTAATATATGCTATTGTGAGGGTGGGCATTTTGTCTAATTATCTGCGCCTTCTGCTTTGTTAGCCATAGTGAATGCAAGGCTGCCTGGCGCGGGTGACAGCTTTTGGCATGGAGGCGCAGGGCAAAGAGCCATTCGCGCCTGCCGCGGAGCTTGCCCTGTTGCAGTTCACTTCATGTCTACCCAGGTGCCTGTTGTAGTCTTCCTTCTCTTCGGCGTGTAGATGTACTCCCGTCCCCAGGGGTCCTTTGTCTTCACCCTCGTCGGCCTGAGCCTCGTGTACTTTGACAGCTCGAAGGTGTCCTTTGTAGGCTCCTCGGTGAGCATAGGCCCCTGTATCTCGCTGTATCGGGGTTCCTTGTCTGCCTTCAGTATCTTTATGCAGGATACCGGGCACTCCTCCTGGCAGATCAGGCAGCCTATGCACTTGTTGACCTGTATGGGGAACTCAGTCATGTGGGTTATGTTCTCCAGCGAGTTTTTAGCGTCCTCGGGGTTCCTGTGCCTCGGCCTGGTGAAATCAAGTGTATTGACAGGGCATACGTCCCCGCAGATGCCGCACTGGATGCAGACCTCGTTGTCGAATGAGAATTCGAATGGCATGCAGTCACTTCTGCTCCGGAGGGGTCTGCGTCTCTTTTACTACTGGCGTGGGCGTGGTCTTTATCGAGTTCCTCGGCATGCTGCCCTGTATGCCGTACCAGAATGCCACGGCTCCGCAGAGTGCAAGCACGGCGAAGCCGATATAGAACGTATAGATAGAAAGGGCGGGATTGAGCTGCGAGTTCATCGTGTTGTACAGGAAGCCCCAGACATTGGAGATGGACGACGAGACTGTCGGCGGCATGTGTGTCAACTGCACGGCGCTCTCGGTCACGAAGACGGTGCCGAAGATGTAAAGGAACGTTCCAAGGCCTACCAGCATGGTTATGACATTGTTCCAGAGAGGCTCCTCGTCAGTGTCCTTTATCAGCAGTATCACAAGGGCGATAGCGAAGACGTCTATCGCGAACGGCATCAGAGGCACGGCTATAGGATAGTCTTGGTAGGTGCCCGGGTAGAAGAGCATGAACCCCAGGAATACCATCAGAAAGATGCTGGCATCCCTTAGGATTACGAACAGGAGCCACCAGACATCGGCTGCGACTCTCAGCGTGAATTTCCTAAGGACCCTGAGGAAGTAGCCCCTGGCTACCTGTATGGATATTGCAAGTATGGAGATAAGGGTTAGAAGGACGGTTATCGAGCTTTCAGTATAGGTGGCTGCGGTTGCCACGTAAAGTGAACTCAGTGCTGACGCGTTGCTTATCTGGAGTAGGAGTTCTGCAAGCACCATATAACTTCACTAAAATATCAATGTATAAAAAGGTTTACTGCTGCGCCTGTCCCTGCGCCTGTTCTTTACCTTACGCTTCAGTAAGGCTTTTATTAGTTAGTCACCACAGATAGGAGATAAGAGATAATTGCATGGTTAGTGTGTTGACATTCGCATTGGGTGCAGTCGGCCTTGTGATACTTGCAATAGTAGCACTGGTGATAGCCGTCTACAATGGCTTTGTTGCAAGGCGCAACAGAGTGCAGGACGCCATGGCTCAGATAGATGTCCAGCTCAAGAGGAGGTATGATCTGATACCCAACCTCGTCAACGCAGTCAAGGGCTACATGAAGTACGAGAAGAGCGTTTTGACGCAGGTGACGCAGCTTAGAACGTCTATCGTAACAGGGAACGCGCAGGAAAAGGCGCAGGCGAACGGCCAGCTAAGCCAGGCGCTGAAGAGCATCTTCGCTGTCGCTGAGAACTATCCTGACCTGAAGGCCTCGCAGAACTTCAAGGACCTGCAGCAGCAATTGATGGACACCGAAGACAAGGTAGCCTTCGTGAGGACAGCATACAACGACTATGTGCTTGATTACAACAATTCTCTGCAGCAGTTCCCAGGAAACATGTTTGCATCGGGCTTCGGCTTCCAGAAGGCTGACTTCTTCCAGACCCCTGCCGAGCAGAGGGAGCCTGTAAAGATTGACTTTGATGACGTTAACGCACCGGGCGCTTCGGCGAAGCCGTCTGACCATGCTGCGCCAAGAAGCACAACACAACCAAAGAAATAAGCGACGAGCATGGCAAGCTTCTTCGACGAGATAGCTAGGAACAGACTGAAGTCAGTAGTGCTGATGTTTCTCTTCTCTCTTCTTTTCGTTGGAGTGATATTCTCCTTGACCCTCTACCTCGGGATAGGAATCTTCGGGATTGTCATCGCCGTCTTCCTTGTTGCCCTCTACGCCCTTTTCACCTACTTCACCGGAGACAAGTTCGTATTGAAGATGTCAGGCGCAAAGGAGGCTGACAGGAGCAAATATCCCACATTATACAGCGCGGTGGAAGGGCTCTCAGCCGCATCGCAGATCCCAACTCCGAAGGTATACATCATAAACGACCCGAACCCGAATGCGTTCGCAACGGGAAGGAACAAGAGGCACGCGTCGATAGCGGTTACAACAGGCCTTCTCTCCATGATGAACAGGCAGGAGCTTGAAGGCGTCATAGCCCACGAATCCTCGCACATAGGAGACAACGACATACAGTTCATGATGGTGGCTGTTGTCTTCGCCGGGGCGATAGGCATCATCGCAGCGGTCTTCAGGGGCATGTTCTTCTTCGGAGGGATAGGAGGCGGCAATAATAGGAACAACGGCGGCATGCTAATATTGGTGGCATTGCTCGTAGGATTGCTGGCGCCCCTCTTTGCGCTGTTGATAAGGCTTGCCATATCGAGGAAGAGGGAGTACATGGCAGACGCGAACGGGGCCAGGCTTACAAGAGCCCCCAGATATCTCGCAGATGCGCTCAGTAAGATAAAGGCCTATTCACAAAACCCAAACACTACGCCGGTCAGGCATGCTAACGAGGTTACCGCTCCACTCTACTTCTCGAACCCGCTGAAGGCGGGCAGCGTGATGAATCTCTTCTCAACGCATCCGCAGATAGACGATAGGATAAAGAAGCTTCAGCAGATGTATTGAGCTTGCATTCGTTCGGGGCAGGAAAAGAGGGATTATCAACATTACCTTTTGGAAGGTATAAAAACCCTCTCTTGGATCTTTTACCCGGGGATCCAAAGCAAATACTTTTATATGAATGCGGAAGAAGGATGTAAGATATTCATGGAACTGCAGAAAAATGGGACTGCGCCTTCTGCTTCTGAAACAGTATTCTTCATCGAAGACCAGGTAGCTTATAGGCATGAGCAGCATGCCTATGCCGTAAGGGAAGTCACTAGGGAAAACGCGGCTCGGCTCGGAAAAATAAACAGGGAGATAGCGGCGCTGCTGGAAACAGTGCGCAGAGGCTCGGACCCTGTGAGCCTGCAACCGCTTTACGCCTCTTACAATGCGATAATCGAAGGCGCTGGGGCAAGGCTCCATGTAGCGACAGACAGGCCGCATCAGATAGGAAGCATTGTCGAAAAGAACATGTCAAGAGCCATAACGCCCAAGGAAAGGCTCAGAGGGTAAAGTTTAGAGGGTTAGGAGACTATCCAATTACACGGATACCAGAGGCGCAGCGACATCCCGGAAGCAGATATCAGCTGCGGAATCAAACCGTAGTCGATATTCGCCGACACGATTGAGCAGGACGCGAGCCTGGAGAGAGGCGCTTCGTCGAAGAAAGACGGAGCATCTGCAGCCTGGCATTCAGGCCTTTGGCCCATAATCGGAAACTTTTTATTTCTGCTGGCTCGAATTAAAATGGAGGTAGAATGGGAGGGAATCTTGCATTGGTAAAGGAAGGAGCGGAAAGAACAGATCCGAGACAGGCTAACGAACAGCGCCAACGCGCAGCTCAGCTCTACTTCAAGCCGTTGGCCCGGATCTATTTCGAATCGTTCGTGCGTCAATACCATGATGACGTCTACCCATACATGCAGACAGGCAAGCTTCCTGATGGCCACGGGATAAAGAGAATAGCCAGAGGCATAGTAGACTTGGGCCTCGGCCCTTCCATGATCAAGACAGGCAACGAATGGATTGTCCATAGGGACAGCCCTGCCTTCCTGAGGGATGGCCTCTACGCGGCAAAGGCGATAATCACGGAAATCGAGATGGAAATGCTCCGGAGAGGCGCCGGAATTTCGAAACGTGGCTGATTCGCAGCGATATCATAGCGCTTAAATACCTTTTTGTATACAATATAAACTGCCTTGAGAGATGGATTCTTTAATTCATCGAGAGAGGTTTCGTGATTTTATTCCGGACATTGGTAATGATATACGCTTAGCTGTAGACACAGGCCAGGTTACGCTAGGCAACAGGTCTGTTATGCGCGCAATCAGCGACTCGAGCGCACAGGCAGTGATCATCGCCGCCAAGGGAAAGAAAGAGATCATAGAGGACATAATCCACGTTTGCGGAGTGGCGCAGATAAAGATCCTAAGATTCGATGGAAATTCCCTCGAACTGGGAGCAATCTGCGGGAAGCCGTACTCGGTAAACGCGCTCGCCGTCATAAATGCGGGCAACTCAGGAATATTGAACGAAAACTATCAGTGATTTGTTGCCTAATGGAGAATTTGCCGCAAAGGAACTCATAAGAAAGAGAAAGAAGCAGAGACTGCTCAACAAGGCCTGGAAGAGGAAGTACTTCAAGTTGAAGAAGAAGTACGACCCTGTCGGCCCTGTGCCGATGGCAAAGGCCCTCGTCCTGCAGAAGTTCGTACTGCAGCAGAAGCAACCCCACTCAGGCCTAATCAAGTGCGTAAGAGTTCAGCTGATAAAGAACGGGAAGGTTGTCGGGGCATATGTCCCATACGACGGATCAATAAACGTGATAGAGGAGCACGACGAGGTAACAATACAGGGAATGGGAGGATCCCAGAGAGGCCAAATGGGAAGCATTCCTGGACTCAGGTACAGAGTCGTCATGGTCAACGGCGCGGACCTATTCGAAGTAGTCAAGGGAAGGAAGGAGAAGCCGAAGAGGTAGTCAGATGGTAGAAGAAATAGCAAACCCGGAAAAAATAGACGCGCCTGCCGCGGCCCCAGCGCCTGCTGCCCCAAAGCCTAGACGAAGAGTCGCTGCGAAGGCGGAAGAGCCCGGGGAGACTGTTGCGGCAGATGCAATGGCGCAGTCGGAAGAGGAGAGCCCTGCAGGAGAACAGGCTAAGTCGGCGCCTAGAAGGGCTGATGCCGAGGATCTCGAATTAAACAAGGAAAACGTCATGCTCTTCGGAAAGTACTCGATAAAGGACGTAGTGGTCTCAGACTCAAGCATGACAAACTATGTCAGATTCAACATGCAGGCGTATCCAAACATATTCGGAAGGAGGCGAAGGAAATCCTACTACGATTCCCACATCAGCATAATAGAAAGGCTGATAAATAAGCTGATGAGGGGAGGAACAGGAAAGAAGGTCGGAGGAAAGGTAATCAGGACAAACGGAAGGCTGCAGGGAAAGAAATTGAAAGTCCTGCACATAGTCGAGAATTCTTTCGCCATAATCAACAGGAAGACGGGCAAGAATCCCGTACAGGTATTCGTAGACGCGCTGCAAAACTCTGCGCCTATCGAAGACACGACAAGAGTAAGGTACGGAGGAATCTCATACAACGTCGCTGTGGGAATCAGCGCAAACAGGAGGGTCGACGTCGCGCTCAAGAACATAGCGCTTGCGGCATTGATCGGCGCATTCAAGAAAAAGAAGAACCTGTCAGAAGCGCTAGCGGAGGAGGTTGCGATGGCAGCGATGAATGCCCCTGACAGCTACGCAATAAAGAAGAGAGTCGAATCCGAAAGGATAGCGAGAAGGGCAAGGTGATCTTTTGGTAAGGAAGGAGTTCGTAGCCGACGAAGTAGCAAGGATTATGAAGGACGTCACCAAGGTCAGGAATGTCGCCATCATAGCGCACGTCCACCACGGGAAGACAACGCTTACGGATTCGCTCCTCGCCAAGGCCGGGATAATATCAAAGACGGTTGCAGGAGACGCCCTCTACACGAACTACGAGCAGATAGAGAAGGACAGAAGGATGACAATCAAGTCAGCGAACATTTCTCTCGCTTTTTCTTACAACGGCTCTGACCACATCATCAACCTCATAGACACGCCAGGTCACGTCGACTTCGGAGGGCACGTTACAAGGGCCATGAGGGCCGTAGACGGAGTGGTGCTTGTAGTGGACCCAGTGGAAGGGATCATGCCTCAGACAGAGACAGTCTTAAGGCAGGCACTTCAGGAGAGGGCAAAGCCGGTGCTTTTCGTAAACAAGACAGACAGGCTGCTCACGGAGCTCAGATTGACGCAGGAGCAGACCATGGAAAGACTTCTCAAGCTGATCAATGACATAAACGCGATGATAAGGAGCTACGCCCCTGAAGAATTCAAGGAGAAGTGGATCCTGAAGGTAGGAGACGGAAGCGTCTGCTTCGGCTCGGCATATGACAAATGGGCCATATCATCGCAGATAATGAACAAGTACAAGGTCACTTTTAAGGACATATTCACTCTTAGCGAGAAGGGAGACCTTGCAAAGCTACAGGAGGTCGCGCCGATAGATGAGGCTACACTGTCGATGATAATCGAGCATCTGCCGAATCCCCAGGAAGCGCAGCCGTACAGAATCCCAAAGCTCTGGCACGGAGACACCGCAACAGAAGACGGCCAATCGATGCTCAAGGTAGACCCCAAGGCCAAGGTAAACATGGTCATATTCGGAATTACTAATGATCCGCACAGCGGAGAGGTCGCAATAGGCAGAGTATTCTCAGGGGTGGTCAAGAAGGGCACTGAACTCTACGTGACAGGAACCCCAGACATCCAGAAGCTGCAGCAGGTCAACATCTTCATGGGTCCGGAGAGAGTCATAGTTGAGGAGATAGCTGCAGGGAACATCGCGGGGCTTGTTGGGCTTAGAAATGTATCCATAGGAGACACTGCAAGCGAGAACAACATCACTCCTTTCGAAATGATAAAGCACTACTCGCAGCCTGTAGTGACTAAGGCGATAGAGGCGAAGGATTCAAGGGACCTCATGAAGCTCATAGAGGCGCTCAGAGGATTGTCAAAGGAGGACCAGACAATAAGAGTCGAACTCAACCAGGAAACAGGAGAGCACCTGGTCAGCGGAATGGGAGAGTTGCACCTTGAAGTCATCGAGACAAAGCTAAGGAATGAGCACAAGATAAACATTACGACCAGCGAGCCTATCGTCGTATACAAGGAGACGATAGACAAGACTGTCAAGGACGTGGAAGGAAAGTCGCCGAACAGGCATTCGAGATTCTACATAAACGTCATGCCGATCGAGCCTGGCGTGCTTGAATTCATAGAGACAGGAGGCATAAAATCAGGAAGGCCGAAGGGCAAGGCCTACATTGACGATTTCATAAAGGCAGGAATGAGCAGGGATGAGGCCAAGGGAGTCATAGACATAGCTGACACGAACATACTCATTGACGCGACCAAGGGAGTGCAATACCTGGACGAGGTGATGGAATTGCTAGTCGAAGGATTCGAGGAGGCGATGAAGGACGGACCCCTCGCGAGGGAGAAGGTGACAGGAGTCAAGGTGCTCATAACCGACGCAACGATCCACGAGGACCCTGTACACAGGGGGCCTGCACAGATAATCCCTGCGATGAGAAGGCCAATATACGTCGGAATGCTTTCTGCAGGGGTAGACCTATTGGAGCCTAAGCAGAAGTTCACGATCAACATACCCCAGGAGTATCTTTCAGACATAATCACATTCGTCGGAGGAAAGAGAGGCCAGATAATAGACATCCAACAGGAATCGGAGCAGGCAACCGTCATCGCAAAGATGCCTGTCGCAGAGGTGATCAAGGGCTTCTCCAACGAGATAAGAAGCCTTACTGCAGGGAGAGCGATCTGGTATCCGGAGTATGCAGGCTATGAGAAGCTTCCAAAGGAGCTCAAGGACAAGGTCGTGAGGGACATAAGGACGAGGAAGGGAATACCGCCAGAGCCGCCGACGCCACAGCAGTTCATGGACTGATTCCCTGCTGCTGCGTGGGGATTAAATAGCTTCTTCCCGTTATTCCTTGCATGAGGAGCCGCAATTCTAGAAAACCGGACTTCAAGGCGGGATTCTACATCGTGATGTTTGCGATACTCGCACTCGTTCTCGTGGCGGCGATGATCAGGCATTCCGCGGCGCAGAATCATTATAGCTCAAGGCAGCAGATATTATATGTCAGCGCGCGCAACGGCACAATATGGGGACCGGGAACAAACACGATGCCTTACAAGACAATAACGCAGGCCATAGGGGCGGCGCCTGCGGGCTCTGTCATAGTGGTTGAACCAGGCCAATACAGGGAATCGCTGTACATAAGCAAATCCCTCATACTACTGGGACAGGGGGAATCATCAACGATAATCAACGCCAGCGGAAAGCAGAATGGGATATTCATACTCGGAAAGTCAGCGGATGGCACTGTCGTGGGCGGGTTCACAGTCGAAGGATCCTCAGGCCAGGGGATATTTGCGGAGGACACGAGCAACATAACAGTAGGATATATGCAGGTGCAGGATACTTCACTGAATGCGACCAATAAAACAACTGAGCAGGACAAGGCAATTCAATTCGTAGGTGTCTCGAATTCGATCATTGAAGACAACGTCGTGCAGGAGAACAAGGCAGGAGGCATAGGCATATCCGATTCGGGCTCGCCGAACGCGAACCAGAACAAGGCCGACTTCAATTCAATCGCCTACGGAAACAGGGTGCTGGAGAACTATATCTACAAAAACGCAGACAATGCGGGCATAGCCCTGACATCGTACAATGCCAATGGAGTAATGCACAACGTCGTTGCCAACAACACCATCAGCGCCAATCCAGCGGGCATCGTCATAGATGCGGCAGCTCCAGGATCAACAGCGTCATTCAACACCATATTCAGCAATTTCATAAGGCAGAACATAGTCCCGGGGATAATCCTCCTGAATTCCAACCAAGGCACTCTGTCCAACACATCCATCTACAGGAATTTCATAAGCCAGAACGGCGCTTATCCGGAAAGCGGCGCTGTCAACGATGCCAATCCAACTGCGGTTCTAATCTCAGCCTTCTCGCCGATATACAATACGACGATAGTGAACAACACGATAACGCAGGAATATTATGGCGTGTGGAGCAGGAACGCGGCAAAAAGCACGATGCTCAACAACAGCCTTCTGAATGTCACGGTTTCCTCTTTCGGGAACTTTACATAAGAAGGTTTTTATGCGTGAATCGGCCAATAACTATCCACTTAAATATGCGGATGTAGTCTAGCCTGGTAGGACTTTGGCTTGCCAAGTCAATGGCCCGGGTTCAAATCCCGGCATCCGCACTCATTCGTACGCCCTTTTTACTGCGGGTCGCGCCGCTATGGCATTGAACCAGCGGCCCACGTTTGGAGAGTCCTCGAAGCTCTGGCCTTGCGACTCGTGCGGCACAATCCACGGATAGCAGATCATGTCTGCGACTGAATACTCTCCTGCCAGATAATCCTTCCCTTCCAGTCTTTTATTTAGGACCCCATAGAGCCTTGCCACTTCCTTTCTGTACCTGTCGATCGCGTAAGGTATCTTCTCGGACGCGTATGTATTGAAATAGTAGAACTGGCCTGCCATAGGACCGAGACCTCCGACCTGCCAGAAGACCCATTGTATGGCTTCCTCCCTGTCACTAAAGTTCTTTGGCATGAACTTTCCGGTCTTTTCGGCGAGATAAAGCAATATTGCCCCTGACTCAAAGATCGAAATCGGGCCATTTCCATCTTTTGGCTCGTGGTCGACTATTGCAGGAATCTTGTTATTCGGCGATACTGAAATGAATTCCGGCTTGAATTGCTCTCCCCCGGCCAGATTTACCGGAATAACTTTGTACTCCAGGCCTGCCTCCTCGAGAAATATCTTTATCTTCCTGCCATTCGGCGTCGGCGCATAGTAAAGGTCTATCATGAACAACACTCTAAACAATCTTGTAAACTTCGCTTCCAACGGGTACTTGGTATTTCAGCTTGATGCCGACGTCGTCACCTTCTGAGGCTTCCTCAACCTCCTTCCTGTCTATCTGCATGCTGGCTATCCTCTGCCTCACGGCTTCCTCTTCGCCTCCGATCTCTATTATGTCACCGACCTTGAGATCAGAGACAAGCTTTATCGCGGCTACGTTTATCTTATTGAAGAACTGGCCCACTGTGCCCACATGCATCTTGCCCTGTTTGGAGGAATTTCCGCTGTCCGCGCTTTGCTCCTCTCCCCTCTGCTTCTTCTCCCACTCGTCCAACGAGCCCATGAGGCTGTCTATATTGTCTGATCCTCCCCTGCTCATGGAAGTATACGGAATTCAACTAATAAAAAGGTTTTTAGTCTCCAGGATTTTTGAAAAGCCAAGGAAATCCGGATCAGTTTATCGAAGTCAAGGAGAGAGTCTACTTGGGAAGCGCGCGTGGCGCGCGCGGAAGAGAGAGGAAGTGCGGAGAGATTACATTCGGAGCCGACCTGCATATAAACTTTGGCAGCCAATACTGAATCATGGAGGCGTCTCAGGTATATGAGAACAAGACACTTGCCATTCTGCTTATAGCGGCATCGGTTGTCCTTCTTTCTAACGGCATATTCAGCATGGAGCAGTTCTCGATACAGTATGGCGTCGGCGCGGGAGCTCTCCTGCAGAGCAGCGCCTACAACCTCACAGTAGCGCCTTTGCTGCGCGGAGCCTCACTCCAGATCCAGACCCTTTACAGGTCGATCTTGGAATCTGCGCTGCTGACTGGGCTTGGGTTCGTCATGTTTGTCATGGCGCTGGTCTTGCTGATCCACAGTCCCGGCAGGTACGGTTCCTACCTGAGGCGCTATGTGCCTGTCCACATAATGCTTGCTGTCGTCTACATCGTCGTCATGGTCATAGTCCAGTCCGCAGTGTCCATTCCGCTGTCGCCGCTTTACATCTACCTTACCTACATTGCAGTGGGGATCTCAATATTCTTCGACATATACCTGGAGTACGACGCGCGCAGACATGCGGCTAGGAGATTCGGGAGGGACATAAACATAAATCCGCAGACACCTTTCGCTAACATGATGAACCTCCGCGCCCAGCTCTTCGATCTCCTGTCTGGTGATATCGGATTGGTCGATAGGCATTTCAATTCAGCGGCCATGTCAAATCTTTACAGGCTCCTGCCCATGGACGGGGACACAAAGGTAAAGTCCATGAAGATCGTTACGTCAGAGGAGATGCTTGATTCTAAGTTCAGGAACAATTACTTCGACCTGAAGGAGGAGCTTAAGAACAGCGGCATAGGATTTGAGCTCAGGGTGATGCGCGGGGAGGATGCCACAGCGCAGCATGAGAGGTTCATAATAGACGAGAACGGGGCATACAAGATACCTCCGATGAACATAATAAACAAGAAAAGCGAGCACATCACCCGCATGAACGCGAGGGACGCGAAGAAGAGGTTCGACTACCTCTGCCAGAATTCCATAAAATACGAGAACTACCTTGACAAGCAGTCCAGGAAGGACTCATCTCCTTCTCAGGGACTTGAGATGCCTGGCTAACCATCCGGTCAGCACCCTGCGCTTCTTCTTTGCCTTTGTCGCCATGACTGTGATAGGGATAAAACCTATAAAAAGTATCTGGCTGGCGCTGAGCGCTTAAAACAAAAGGAAAAGGGAAAAAATGAAAATAAATATTTAAATTATCCTTGACTTCCGGGCTTTTCAGCAGCTTATTAGGCTACCTTTTCCGCTATCGCGAATCTTGCCCTTACGTCAGTCACTTTGACCTTTACTGTGTCTCCCTGCTTGGCTCCTGCAACAAAGATGACATAGCCATCCTTCTTTGCAATTCCGTCTCCCTTAGAAGCAACTGCTTCTATTGTGAGATCGAGCTCATCGCCGACTTTCACAGGCTTAGGCAGGAAGTAATTTGGCTTCATGCCTGGTCCGCCCCTTCTTTCTCCTCTGTCTGGTCTGGAGTCTCCTCCAAAATCTCCGTTCATTCTATTTTTCCTCTGTAGGATCAGCTGTACCTTTCAGCCCTGGCTTTACTACGTGATAGTATTAGTGCGCCTCTGCTTTATAAAGGTATCGGTTATCTGCCTCGGAGATAATCACAGGGCATCCTATCCTAACGCCAGGGAGCCCGTAAGATTGGACTGGCGGCGTGTTGCGGCGGCCCGTCGTTGCGTGTCCCTTCGGGAACGATGGATGCTGTTGCCGAGGCTAGATACTTTTAATAATATATCCAGAACTATTTTTGTGGATCTGATGAAATCAAGTGACATTGTGCAGGGCAGGCTTGTAGAATTCCTTACAGATGACAAAGTGGTTCTGAACGGTTTCCTTGTTGGCCGGAGGAGATCGCGCAGGTGCGTGGTATACGTGCATGGCATGACAGGCAATTTCTACGGAGGCAAGACGCAGTTCGCCATAGCGAAGAGAATCGATAGGCTTGGATACTCGGTGTTCTCCATAAACACGCGCGGGCATGATGCAGTGTCCGTAATCAAGGTACGGAAAGGAAGGAAGCTCGACAGACTCATGGCAGGAACCGACTTGGAGAGATTCGAAGACTCACATCTCGATATAGGGGGGGCCATATCAAGGCTTAGAAAGCTCGGCTTCAGGGAATTTGTCCTGGCGGGCCACAGCACAGGATGCCAGAAAGTCACATACTATCAATACAAGACAAGGGACAGGGGCGTAAAAGGGCTGCTGCTTCTTGCGCCTGCCGATGACAATGCGATTTACAGAAAGGAGCAGGGAAAAAGGTTTGAAAAGGTATTCAGATTGGCAAAGGAATATGTCAGGCAGGGAAAGGGGAATGAACCGAGCAAGGAGGTGCCTTCCCATTATTCGCCCAGACGGTTCCTCTCCCTCGTCGATCCAAAGAATGTCGAGTCGCGGATATTCGATTATGAAGGAGGCATGAGGGAGTTTTCAAAGATTAAAGTCCCGATATGTGCGGTGTTCGGGAGCAAAGAGGAGTATGCGACAAAACCTGTGGCGCAGTATCTGAACATCCTGAGGAACAGGACTAGCTCGGAAGACTATGTAGGGGCGATCATCGACGGCGCCAACCATTCTTTCAGGAACCATAATGATGTGACAAGCGACTTCGTGGCGATGTGGCTCTCCGGGCTCGGGAAGAAAAAGATACCGACGCATGAGATACTTGAAATCAACCGGAAATTTCCTTTAGCATCGCTTGGGTATTCCTGAATAGGTATTTCGGCTCGGCCTCCTTCAGTCTCGGATATGGAGTAAGGCCGTCTCCAAGGCCGCACGAGTCTATCCCGGCGAATTTCGCAGTCATTATGTCCGAAGGCATGTCCCCTATATACAGGCACCTGCTCTTCCCCAGCTTGTACTTCTTCGCTATGAGCATAAGCCCCGTCGGATCTGGCTTGTAGTAACCTATCGAGCTGGTGCTAAGTACGAAGTCGACGTTGTCGAGTATGCCTAGCATCCTTATCTCAAGCATGAGCCTGTAGGACTGCGAATCGCTGAATATCGCTATCCTCTTGCCCTTCTTCTTCAATGCCTTGAGCAATTCGAGCGCATCCGGCTTGAGCCTGGGCATGACAAACATCGAGTAGATGTTGTAAAGCACAGAGTATATCATGTTCCTTTCCTCTGT
This sequence comes from Microcaldota archaeon, assembly GCA_027314605.1. Classification (GTDB taxonomy): domain Archaea; phylum Micrarchaeota; class Micrarchaeia; order Micrarchaeales; family CABMGC01; genus JAJZIZ01. The sequence goes on along the minus strand of DAHVAM010000008.1, from coordinate 8,648 downwards.
TGCCTTGATGTTCCTCTCCGCCCTTGCCATGTATTCTTCCTTGTGCCTCATCATATGGCCCTTCCTGTACCTCATCTTCAATAGATTGGATATCCTGACGATTAAGGTAGAGGTGCTCAGGGTGCCATCCCAGTCGAAAATGAAGAGGTCGTAATCTCTGACAGACATAACATTAATAATCTTGGCTAACCAATAAAAAGGCATATGATGACATAGGTGATCGCTGAGCTTTTTGCGATGACGATAGGTAGGCGGTCTGAACTTCATCTGCGGTGTCTTGAATGGGAATAAGGCAGAGCGCTCTCCAGCGGTTGAGGAAGAACAGCATAAGCGCAAAGGAGATCGCCAGCCAGGCCTGGTGCGAGAAGCAGATGGAGCTGTACATAACGTCGCCGATGCCTGCGACGCCTGCAATGGAAAAGGGAGCGGCGTTCCATGAAACGAAGAAGGTGGCAGTATACGTCCCGCTGGCAGTGGAGCCAGTAACATGGCCTGACCGATTCTACAGGACCGCTTATGAGAACTATACTTCGCTAGCATCATTGAAGGAGAAGGGCGTCTGCAGGGAACTCAAGCTTTACGGCTCGATACACGGCTTCAGGATATCAGGGGTTCTTGACGAACTGCAGATGGCTGAAGGGAATGTGCGCATTGTGGAAGACAAGACGGTGATGAACGCAAACGGCTTCTCCTCGGCAAGGGTCAGGTCCGACACCATACAGGTCTCTGTCTACAAGAAACTCCTCGAGGACATAAAGAAGAAGGACTACACTTTCGACAACTTCGCCAGCACATACCAGCCCGAGAACATGTCTATGTCGCAGGAATTCATGGATGGGCTCGAAAGCATAGGGGTCAGGAAGGAGCTCCAGACAATGCGTGGGATATATAAAAAGATGTTTGAAGAGATATTAGCGATGCCCGAGGTAAGCGATTCGCTTGAGATCAGGTATTTCGACAGGTCCACAAAAGAGCTGGTCTCAAACATGAACGTAACATACAGCAGGGAGACATTGGAAGAATGGCTTCGCCATTCGATGAAGTACTGGAGCGGCGAGAGGGAGGCGCTGATGGTGCCTGAGAACGAGAAATGGAAGTGCAACAACTGCAGGTTCTTCGGCAAGGAGTGCACGCCCCAGTGGTACAAGAAGTGATTTTTTGGAGATCAAGGAGCTTAGCAAGAAGGAATTGAGGAAGGAATTTGCAAAGGATTACAAGAAGCACTATGTTACAAAGACGTTCAAGGAAGAGGGCTTCGGGAGACACACGTGCAAGATATGCGGCATGAACTTCTGGAGCACGACAGAAAGGGATGTCTGCGAGGATTCCTCACACACGCCGTACAGCTTCTTCAAGGAGAAACCGAAGCCCATAGGCTACGTGGAATTCTGGAAGAAGTTCGCCAAGTTCTTCAGCGACAACGGCCACGCCGTAATAGACAGTTATCCGGTAGTAAGCAGGTGGAGGCAGGACCTTTATTTCACGATAGCCAGCATACAGGACTTCCAGAGGATAGAGAACGGAGCGATGGATTTCGAATACAGCTCCAACCCGCTCATCGTTCCGCAAATCTGCCTGAGATTCCCCGACGTGGAGAATGTGGGAGTTACGGGAAGGCACTTCACGAGCTTCATGATGGCCGGGCAGCATGCCTTCAACTACCCCAAGGAAGGCTACTGGATAGACAGGACAATCGAACTCAACTATAAGTTCCTCACGGGAATGCTCGGGGTCAAGAAGGACAATCTGGTTTACAATGAAGACGTCTGGGCAATGGGCGATTTCTCCGAGTTTGGCCCGTCGCTTGAGAGTTTTGCCAACGGAGCGGAGCTTGTCAATAGCGTGTTTACCCAGTTCGAGAGCATCAACGGCAGGATAAAGGAGCTTCCGGGGCTGGTGGTTGACGTTGGATGGGGCTTCGAGAGGCTCATGTGGTTCTACACGGGATTTGACAACGCTTATGATGCCGTATTCCACGACGTGATAGAAAAATCGAGGAACAAGCTTTCCTTCGAGATGGAGAAGGAGCACTTCAGGAAGTTCGCCGCATATTCAAGCGAGTTGGACGTGACCGAGAAGGGAAGCTACAATGACAAAGTCCAGGCAATTCTCAAGAAGACGAGGATATCAGAAAATGAATACGAGAAGAAGATAAAGCCATTGCAAGCATTCTACGCCGCTCTCGACCATACGAGGACTCTCCTCTTCGCCGTTAGCGATGGCGCGTTGCCCTCAAACATTGGCGGCGGATACAACCTTAGGGTGATACTCAGGAGGGCGCTTGGCTTCATCAAGGAGTACCAGATGGGCCTGAGCCTAATGGACATAGCGGAGATGCATGCGAAGGATTTGAAGGGCCTTTATCCTGGGCTGAGCGAAAACCTTGATGTGCTTGCAGGTGTCGTCGACATAGAGTCGAAGAGGTACGAGAAGACAACCGAGAATGCCAGTAGGATAATCAAGGCTATCATACAGAGGAAGGAGAAGATAGGAAAGGAGCAGCTGAAGACGCTTTACGAGAGCAATGGGATAACCCCCGAATTGATCACCGCGGCGGCTTCGAAGGAGGGGGTAAAGCTGCATCTGCCGGAGGGGGCGTATGAAGACATTCTCAAAGGAGACTTTGCAGAGAAGAAAAAGGCGAAGAAGATAGACATAGCCGTAGACAAGTTCCCTAAGACAGAGCAGCTATACTACAAATCCGCAACAGAATCAGAGTCAAAGATCCTTTACGCCAATAAAAATTATGTCATACTGGACGGAACGCCGTTCTACCCCGAAGGAGGGGGGCAGGAAGCGGATCATGGCACCATAAACAACCATGAGGTCGCGGACACGCAGAAGGTAGGGAATGTCATTGTACACATCATGAAGGATGAGATTGACAGGGCTCCAGACATGAGGGAGGGCAGGAAGGCAGAATGCCTTGTAGACATCGAGAGAAGGAACAGGCTGACTGCGCATCATACCTCCACGCACCTCATGAGCGCGGCTGCAAGGAGCATAATAGGGAAACATGCCTGGCAGGAGGGGACAAGGAAGTCCTTTGATAAGGCGCACATAGACATATCGCATTACGACAAGCTGAGCGGCGAGCAGGTCAGGCTGATGGAAGATTTCGTCAACCAAAAGATCCTGAATGGGATAAAGGTAAGCATAGACGAGATGGAAAGGGGCAAAGCGGAAAAGGAATTTGGATTCTCCATATACCAGGGGCATGGGATGCCCACGAAAAAGATGCGCATGATAATAATAAGGGATACAAAAGGAAACCTCGTCGACGCCGAGGCCTGCGGAGGGCTCCACGTGGCAGGCAAGGAGTACGCCATAGGCACTGTAAGGATAATCAATACGTCAAGGATCCATGACGGTGTGGACAGGGTGGAGTTTGCTGCAGGCAACGCGCTGCGGGATTATGACAAGGCAGAGGAGCAGAGGCTCAACTCAGAGATACAGAAGTGGAATGAAAACTACGCCAGGAAGGAAAGGGAATCGAGGGAAAAGGACGAGAAGATGGCGCAGTTCCTCGCAGATTCCCTTCTCTCGAAGATACCCGAGAAGGAGAAATCGAAGGTAATTGAGCTTGAGGAGCCGAGGGAGATCGTAAGGAAGGCGCTTGCGATAGTGGTGAAGGAAAGGCCCGCCCTCATGGTGCTCTCAAAGAACCTGAAAGGGGAAGTCGTCTGCATGCGCGGAGACAGGTCAAAAGACAATGCCCTTGAGTTCGCAAGGCACACGCTGGGCGCAAAGTTCAGGGGAGGAGGCTCTGAAGCTTTTGCAGAAGGAATCATGCCAAGCTAAGGTGTAAGATTGGGCCTCGACCCGTATTCCTTATTCGTTTACCCTATAATCTACATCTGGCCTGCTTACGTAGCGAACGGAGCGCCTGTCCTGTTCGGAGGAGGGAAGCCGCTCGACTTCGGTAAAAAGATCTGGGGCAGGCCGATATTCGGAAGCCATAAGACGATAAGAGGGCTTGCCGCAGGACTCCTTGCGGGATTCATAATGGCTTACGCCGAGTCTTTTTTTGTTCCATACATGCTCTATGTGGGGATACTCCTTAGCGTCGGCGCTATGTTCGGCGATCTCGCCGGAAGTTTCGTGAAGAGAAGGATTGGAAGCAGGGAAGGAGCACAGATAGTGCTGCTTGACCAATATCCGTTCCTGATCTTTGCGTTGCTGTTTGCATTCCCGCTCGGGAACCTGCCAGGCGTTTTCGGCGTAATATTCCTATTTGCACTGACAGGCCTACTGCACATACTGACCAATTACTCCGCATACAGGATGAAGCTGAAAAAAGTCCCTTGGTGATCCACTAAGGGAGAAATTTCTCCCTTTTTATCAGCTTTCCAGAATAGATAATGAACACGGAAGCAGTGACAGCAAGCATAACTGCTTCCAGGATCTCTGCCACCAATGCGATATTGAATGGCAATGCAAGCGGAATGATGTAGCCGGGAATGGTGCAGGCGACGCCGACTAGCATGGCCAGCGGTTGGTTGCTGCCGATTCTGGTCCTCTGCAGGGAGCTGAATGTCATCATCATCGTTATCATGAACGCCACTACTGACATTATTATGACTATGGCGATCGGCAAGACTATGAACAGCGTCGAGGTTGCGCTTGCCGTGAAGAATGCGTATGAGTAGGCAATGTCCACGATTGTGAAGATCACAAAGTATATCGCTACCAGCAGGAGGGAAGCCTTAAGGTAGCGCAGATATATGTCGCGCTGCGTCATCCCCAGAGAAAGGAGATACTCGAGGACGCCGTTGTTCTTGTCGTAAACGAAGAGGACAACAATCGGCGTTACCAGCATAAGCGGGGGGAAAGCGTAAAAGGGTATGGAGAGCAAAGGCAGTCCCTGGTTGCCATTCGGCGCTGGGGCCGTGGTGCCGTTGTACCCGGCGTTGATGGTGGAGTTGGACGTGCCCTTGAATTTTGAGGCCCAGACGTTTGGATTCCATGCAGTCAGGGCAAGTATTGCGATAAAGATGGCTATGCCTACGTATGTCTTGTTCAGTGATATCGCCCTCCTCGCCGTAACAAATGTGGGCAAATGCATTATCCCGTCATTTTTCTTGCTCTCCATTCACTTCTCCTCTCCGTCAAACAATCCCTGGAGGGGATTGTCAAGCTCGCGCATCTCGGTAACGAGTATCCCCTTCTCTACGATCTTTCTCAGCGCATACCCTGCCTCCTCAGGCTTAGAGACTGTAAGCACATAATAGCCGCTTTCGTCCCTCTTCGCGTCGACTATCTTCGTTATGTCCTTTGAGGCCTTGATGCCCACCCTGTAGTCCTTTGACCTTATGTTCGCTATCTTGTCGAACATCGCAAGTTTTCCATCTCTTATGAGTATCAGGTTCTTTCCGATGTCGCTGGCCTCGTAAAGGTTGTGTGAGGAGTAGAGCACCAGCTTGTCCCTGCTGAGCTTCAAAATAATATCGCGGATCTCCTTCGAAAGCGCGGGATCGAGATTCGCTGTGGGCTCGTCCAACAAATATACATCCCTCTCCTTGAGGAAGACTTTTGCAATCGAGACTCTCTTCTTCTGGCCTTGGGAGAGGTCGGAGACCTTCCTGCCCTTCAGCTGCTGCAGATCCAGCATATCGATGACTTTCTCCACGTCTCCGTCTTCCATATCGGAGTAGAATCCCAGGGCATTGTATACAGTCATCTCCTCAGGCAGCGCGTTGTAATGCGAGAGGTAATTTATGTTTGCCCTCAGCTCCCTCGAAGACTGTATCTCCGTCCCGTCGAGGGTAATCTTCCCAGACATAGGCTCCACTATGCCTGCGATCGTCCTGAAGAGAGTGGTTTTCCCTGCCCCGTTCGGGCCTAGCACCACGTAGATGGAGGACTCCGTGGCCTTGAAGCTGATGTCGTGCAGCACTGCCTTTCCCTCGTAACCGGAGGATACGCCTTTGAGCTCAAGCGCGTGCATATGATTCAACCATGACTACAATATCCATATCCAGGGGAGGGCAAGTATGACGATGCCTATGAACGTAAGCCCACCTATTGCGTACAATGTCCTCTTGCTCTTTATCCTGTTCTTGTAGATCCTCCAGCCGTCAAGCAGCGGCAGGGGCAACAGGTTCATCCCTCCCACGAAGAAGTTCAATACGAACGAGATGACGAAGAAGGAATAAAGGAAATTGGCAAGACCGTTCTGAGGGCCCTTGGCTTTGGGTGTCTGAGCCAGTTCTGTCACCACGCCTATCTTGCCTGTTGAGTTCGTATGGAAGGCGTAGTTCCCATTGCTGGTGTTTACAGTCACCACGGCATACGGCGTGAAATTGTGCGCGGCATATATTATGCTGCTCAGGTTGCTGACATGATACCCATTCCAGTCGTATACTATCGACCCCTGCGTCAAGACATTGTGCGCAGGATATCCGGGGAGGGTGTACGCCACTACGACATCGGGCCTGAAGAGCGCCGGCATGACGTATATTATCATCAGCGCAGTCAGCGCGAAGAAGACGAATGTCAGGAGAAAGTTGGAGGATATCCCTGCTATGAATATGTCGTTCTGCCTGTCCTTGTCAAGCTTCTCCACCTGCTTCTCGTCAGGCTCTACGAATGCGCCTACAGGTATGATTCCCAGAGGAAGGATACCGATGCTTTTCAGTTTTATCTTGGCTACCTTCGCGAGGATACCGTGCGAGAACTCGTGCACCACTAGCACAACGAACAATGCCAGGATCCCTGAGAACAGTGGTATTGTAAGGCCGGGTATGATCGGCGCGACGCCGGGTACCTGGGTGCTCAGCGCCGCATATCCGCCAGTGCTGCCTGTTACTGTGCTTGCCACGGCTGTTGCCAGAGCTGCGAGTATCCCGAACGCCGCCACGCCGAGGAGGGCGATCATGAAGAATAGGAAACCGCCTATTATGCTCACTGCAAGCAATGCCATTATTCCGATTGAAGGCTGAGGGAGTTGTATGGTTGCAGAGGTAAACTGGCTGAGCAGTGGGAGGTTGAGCCCTGGAAGGCTGAGAAACTTGAAGAAGAGGCTGGCGTTAGGCACAACAAGAAGCACTATCAGCGCTATTGAGGCCATGCCCAATGCCATCGTCCTGCGGCGTATCTGCCTCCTGAATATTATGTAGGAAAGCAGCCCAAAACCGAGAACGCCTCCCCACTCTGCCATGCCCTTCCACAACGGCGTGTTCCATCTTGATATCTTCTCTATCAGCGAGAGGCCCCTCTTGCTCTTCAGCATGTAAAGTCCGAAGAAGCCGTCAAGACCGTTCGTCTTTGTTATCACCTCACCGGTGACTATTAGCGCCGCGAAGGCGGTTATGACGCTTATGTAGACCTGCAGGCCGCTGTAGTATAGAAATATTATGGCGAGCAGGCAGCCCAGCGCGAACATCGCGCTGATCAGGAACCTGAGCGGCTTTCCAGCTCTGGGTATTTTTTGTATGGAAGGTTTCGCCATGGCCATCAAGGTGTCGCAATGTTATATATTAACACATGTAGCTAATATTAATATTCGCGTAATGTTCGGTGGCCCTTATGTACGATTGTGAAATATGCGGGAAGCACACGGAGACTCTTTATGTAATAGACGTCGAGGGCGCGCAACTCTCTGTCTGCGCGGGGTGCGCCAGGGGAAAGAATGTTATTGATGAGATAGGAGCCTCGCAGGAGAAGGTGAGAGGGAGCAGGGTTGTAGGGAGAAGGCGGCAGGAGGCGGAGGAGGAGCTTGTCGAAAACTACGGCGCAAGGATAAGGAGAGCCAGGGAGGCCATGAAGCTGGATCTCAAGGTTCTGGGAGAGATGATAAACGAGAAGCATAGCACTCTCCTCAGGGTCGAGGAGGGCAAGATGCCGCCTAACATGAACCTCACCGCAAAGCTGGAGAAGGCACTGGGCATAAAGCTAACCGAGAAATCAGAAAGCATTGAGGGCGGCAAGATAACAAAAAGCGGTCCCATAACCCTAGGAGACGCCATGGTGCAGAAGGGAAAGAAGGAAGAGGAAGAGTAATAATGGCAGTTGACCTGGGGAGATTTGTAGCAGCCGTGAAGCAGAAGATATCATTCGAGGAACTGACCAACAAGAGCATAGCCATCGACGCCTTCAACACGATCTACCAATTCCTCTCGATAATCAGGCAGCCTGACGGCTCGCCTCTTACGGATTCCAAGGGCAGGGTCACAAGCCATCTGTCTGGGCTTTTCTACAGGACCATGAACCTGATGGACTATGGGATAAAGCCTATTTACGTCTTTGACGGCATTCCCCCGCACTTGAAGAGGAGAGCGCTGGAAGCACGGATGAACAGGAGGAGGGAAGCGCAGGCGGCTTGGGAAAAGGCAAAGGAGCAGGGCCTCATGGAGGAGGCGAGGATGCACGCCGTCGCGAGCACGAAGATAAACGGGGAGATAATCAACAGCTCAAAGGAATTGCTGAAGTACATGGGAATCCCATTCATACAGGCACCAAGTGAGGGAGAGGCGCAGGCGGCATACCTTGCAAAGCAGGGATTCGCCTACGCCCTGACAAGCCAGGATTACGACTCGTTCCTCTTCGGCGCCGACATCGTAATAAGGAATTTTGCAATAACCGGGCGAAGGAAACTGCCGAAGAAGAACATCTATGTCAATGTGGAGCTTGAGCGGATCTTCCTCAAG
>DAHVAM010000007.1 GCA_027314605.1 Microcaldota archaeon | reverse complement strand
CGTTTGAAGAGGTTTGCCTTCTATAAAGAGATGAACGTGATCTGGCATTACTTCGAGTGCAAGGACTTTGCATTCCAATCGTCCTGCCTTCTCTTTTATCAGTTCCTTTAGTCGTTGTTCTACTTTACCAACCAATACCTTTCTCCTATACTTCGGACACCAGACGAAATGATAGCCCATGAAATGAACACTTGTCTCAGAGGCATTATATCCTTTTGGCATGACTAATATATGAGCGTACTCTTATATGTACATATAGGCATCATACTTCCTATCACAGCGGTTCGCTCTCATCCCACCCCTAAAGGGAACCCTCTGAAGAGGGTGTGGGATTTCCAGCTCACGATGTTAAGTAGGTGACGCTCCCTAATTTCTCCTAGAATTCTTCAGTGCTTCGTATTTATTTGTCGCTGATTCCAGCTCCATCCGTGCGCCTGCGGAGACTATGAGGCTTGTTATGAACAGCCCGATGTCCTGGCGCAGCTCCCCGGAGGGGATCCCGTCAACCGGCGCCATGATGGTGTTGACCATGTCGTTTGCAAGCTTCAGCGTGTAGCCCATGGTGGTGAGGCTGCTGACCACTGTTGCCGCCCTTGACGACTCTTTCAGCACAGCTAGCTTTAGAAGGTTCCAGTCAGTCTTCCTCTTGTTCGGCATTGTCTCCATTGTTATTGCAACCTTATTCCCTGAGGCCTGCCTTCAGCCAGTCTATTCTCCTCTGTGAATTGGATATGCCATGTATGCATACCTCAAAAACTGCGTACGCCGCTCCGGCTGCAACGCCAGTGAACGCGGCCTCCGTGTAGGAACCGCGCACGAGGCTGCCGAACGCGAGCGCCGCGGAGAAGGCAGTGGGAGGTATGGCGACTTTGGCTGCAAACGCGGCCTTGCGTATTACCCCGTTGATGTACTCTATCTCCTGCCTTCTGCGCTGTTGCAGTCCTTCCTGCTGGTGCATGAATATCCTCTTTTGCAGTCCTGAACTCAGATACTTTTATATTGGTATTCAACCTATTTAAAGGCTATCAGAAAGGGCTCATAGCTCAGCCTGGTCAGAGCGCTGGTCTTATAACGAAACTTTTAGGAAAAGTTTCATCAAATGTAGGAAAGCCAGATGTCGTGAGTTCAAATCTCACTGGGCCCATTGTTTTCCAAGGATATATCCGCGTACTTTGTGCGGGTGGAGAGTCTTCTCGTATGAGACGTGGGAATGCGCCCCTTTATACACAGGCTGCTTTCCGATTTCCTCGAATGCTGCCTTTTTAAGCTTGCGCGATATTCTCACGTTCATTTTGTTCCACAAATTGGCAAATCTTAGGTTGTCCTTCTTTGTCATCTCTGCTTTGTCTTTCTCTTCTTGCTGTGTTTGTTTCTCCATTTGTATCAACCGGTATAGGTATGTCTTTGTTTTCAGCCTTATTATGTTAGCAGGGTTGCAAGGCGCGCTGGCCCTAGCGCTACAATGGTTTACATGAGCACCGAGAAAGAGGAGCTGGACAACATAGACATGGACAGCGTAGAAAGGCTCAAGCGCAGCATCACAACAAGCCTTAGATAAATTAGTCGTGCAGACCATAATCATGGCGAATACAAAGACGGAAATGAGCATGATAGAAAGGAGGCTAGGGAACCTAGAAGCACAGATAACTATCCTAGCTAATGCCATGAAGAAAAAGAAGGTGGCCGCCTAGCTGCCGCTGTTTATGGAGGAGAGAGCGGCCTTGATCTCGTTATAGTTAGGCTCCACTGTAGGATCGTCGGAGACCCATTTGTACCTGACAATTCCCTTCGGATCCGTTACGAAGACAGCCCTCTTTGCGGCAGTGTATCCTTCAAGCTGCGCGAAGTTCTCAAGCTGAATTGCGAACTTCTTAACAGCCTTCCTTCTGTAATCGCTGAGAACGCTGAATGTCAGCCCGTACTTCTCCTTGAAAGCCTTGTTGGGAAACGGGCCGTCCACGCTTATCGCGAAGACAGCGCCGTTCATCGAATTGAATTCAGACATGCTGTCCCTGAACTTGCACATCTCGGTTGTGCAGACTCCAGTGAAAGCTCCTGGGAAGAAGGCTATGACAGCCGATTTCCCCTTGATCTCCTTCTTGAGGTCTATCTTCCGCAGTTCAGTGTCCACCAATTCCACTTTTGGGATCTTTTCTCCTATCTCTACCATATACACACCGGATTTATCGCGATCATCTGAATCTCATCGAGTCGAGGTTCATAGGCGATCTTGTCTCCATCCTGAACCTGTTGTTGAGAGACCTTGCAAGGTCGTCGCACTTGCTCTCCTCACCGTGCATCGTGAATATCTTCTTAGGCATCGGCTTGAGCTTCTCTACGAAGTGCATGAGCTGGTTCCTGTCGCTGTGGCCGGAGAATCCCTCCATTGTCTTGACTTGCATGTTTATCTTTATTGGCTCGAGCTTGCCTTCCTCGTTAGGCAGAGCCACTTCCGGAAGGCCGTTCTGCACCCTTCTTCCCAGGGAGCTTGCCGCATTGAATCCCACGAAGACTATCATGTTCTTCGGGTCCTCCGCCATCGCCTTGAAGTACTCAAGGCTTGCGCCTCCGTTAAGCATGCCTCCGCTTGCCAGTACTACAGCAGGCCCCTTTTCAAGTATCTCGCTTCTCTCCCCCTTTGCAACTTCGAATATCTCGCTCTCGAACGGCGAGTTGTTGTTGAGGATCCTTTTCCTTAGGCTCATCTTCATGTATTCAGGATATGCCGTGTGTATTGCGCTTGCCTCGAGTATCATGCCGTCTAGGAAGATGGGCACGTCCATCTTGTAGTTAGGATTGTTAGCCGTGTAATTTTCCATAACCAGCGAGAGCTCCTGGCTCCTTCCGACAGCGAACAGGGGAATCAGTACCTTTCCTCCGTTGTCGACTGTCCTTTTTATCGCGTCCATGAGCTCTATCTCCATCTGGCCCCTGTCCCTTGTGATGTCCCTCGCTCCCCCATAGGTGCTCTCCAGGAAGAGCGCGTCTATTCTCGGGTATCTTGTATCTGCCTGGTCGAAGAGCCTTGTGTAGCCGTACTTCATGTCTCCGGTGTGCACTATGTTGTAAAGGCCCTCTCCCACGTGCAGGTGGACTATTCCGCTTCCGAGGATGTGGCCCGCGTTGTGGTACGTCAGCTTTATTTCCTCGGTTACGTTTGTCACCTCGCCATAGTCCCTGGTTATCATGTGCATGAGCATGCTCTTGATGTCCTTCTCGCCGTAGAGCGGCGTTCCGCCTGTCTTCTGCACCAGCTTTACATAGTCGTAAAGCAGAAGCGCCGCAAGATCTCTTGACGGAGGCGTGCAGTACACAGGACCCTGGTATCCGAACTTGTAGAGATACGGTATGAAGCCCATGTGGTCCATGTGCGCGTGCGTCAGTATCACTGCGTCAATGTCGTTTATCGTTATGTTTGCGCTGTCCAGGTATGGAAAGGCCTTGTTCTGGTCACCGTTGCCCGTGTTTGCATCCAGCCCCCTGATCCCTGGCTCAGGGCTTATTCCGCAGTCTATAAGTATCTTCGAGTGGTTTGTCTCGAGAAGCAGGCAGCTCCTTCCAACCTCGCGGAATCCCCCGAGCCCTGTCGCCTTGAGCCACTCGCTCTTGACCACAACCCGGTTTATTTTCGCGCCTGTCGTCCTGAGGAACTTCTTTCTGAACTCTGATTCCCTGAAGAGCAGGTTCCTTACGCCGCTTATGACATCGCTGTTCATCGTCGGCGTCCTGAGCACCTTTGGCACCCAGCCTGTCTCGTTGATTATCCTTATGAGCGTGCTTCCCCCCTTCCCTATGACGAGGCCTGGCTTCATCGCCTCTATGTAGACCTGCGAGAAGTCCTTCTCGAACCTTATGCGCTCCTCGTTTATTCCTGCGTCTGGAGGTATTATCGCTACGATCTTCTTGAGCGCCTCCTCCTCATTCGTCAAAGACGACGAATCGGCTCTCACTATTATCCTTTTCTTGATCGTGGCCGAGATGTTCTTTATCACATTCTCGTCGTTGTAGACCTTCGAGACGTTCTTGACGTAGACCGCTATGTCAGGCCCCTCGAATTCCACATCCACTACTCCGCAATCGCTCGGAAGAAGCTCCTTGACGCGTTCAAGAAGCTCCTTGTTCTCCTTCATCTCTCCGTTTCCTGTCAAAAAACCACATTTGCCTTCTAAAATTAACAATATACTTCGGATCTAGCATTCAAACTAAGAATCGCCTGTCTTGTTTATAGAATAAATTTGCCACTGCTGCCTTACTTGAGCAGCTTGTCTATCTCGTCCTTCGAGTGCTCCCTGTATCCCTTTTTAGTTATGGTGACTATCTTCATTCCGTCTCCTGTTGCGGAGTCCTTCTTCATCGCTATCTTAAGCGCCTTTGCTATGTGCTTTGCGGCGTCTCCGGTCGTGATGTCAGACACGTAGATGCTCTCCAGGTATCCTGAAGCCGCTATAGAGCCGCTGCCTGTTGCCGTGTATCTTGATCCCTTTATGTAGCCTCCCACAGGGTCGACATCGTATATCTCCGGCTTTTCCTTGTTCATTCCTCCCAGTATCAATTCCACCATGAATGGCATCATCTTGTTCTCCTGGAGAATCAGGGAGATAAGCGAGGTCGCTGATGTAGGCGACATAGGCTTGGACTCGTTCATCCTGTAGAGCTCGTTCTGCATCTTCAGGAGCTTTACAAGGTACTCGGCGTCTCCCACTCCCCCGGCTATCGTCATGGCGAGGTTGTCATCTATCTTGTGGATCTTGATCGCCTCTCCGCTTGAGATGTAGGTGCCATATGTGGCCCTTACGTCAGCGCCCATCACTACGCCGTCGGCGCAGACTATGCCTACAGTAGTGGTCCCATGCCTAATGTTCTCAGTTACAGATTTGTAATCCATAAGATCGTCCCTCAAACCCAGATATATCAGTGTCCCTAATCATTAAGATATTAAGGAAAAATACAAACCAAAAAATTCAAGATTTGTAAAAAACTTATACTATTAAGCTACCATTACCTATAAAATACTTGCTATTATCGGCAACGCCGGCCAATTCCGCGTAGGCGAAGGTCCTGTGCAACTTCGTTATCTTGACCCTGTGCGTCTTGCCTATGCGGGCCTTTGCATTCTTGACAAAGACAACGATGTCGTTTATCCTGCCTATCCCTTCTCCCTTAGGGCTCCTTGCACTGAGCCTCATCTCGTAGGTTTCACCCTCTACTAGGTTGTCTATTCCCATTTTATTCCCCTGTCCATTTTTCCGCAACACCCATGTTGCGAATCCCTTTTCCCCTGCTAGACATTGGATAGGAGGATATATAAAGATTATGTACAGGTTTCGTATTTATATCCATAAAACAGGCGATTTTTGCTGAATTTCCAAAAAATCGTCAGAAAGCGAAGAGCCCCTACAACCGGGTGTCATTTCGCGATTGTGATGTTATCGATCCCGAAGTTAAGGTATGTGGAGGAGTAAGCCGTCGGCTGGTAGAAGGTGACCTGGCTCAGCCCGCCTGGGATATCCACAGTGGCTGAATAGTTGGAAAGGCTGCGGGTCAGATTGAATGTTGCGATAGGCACGTTGTTCGTGTTTAGGAATATCTCGAGCTTTGCCGCGGAGTTGTACTCCTCTGCTTGGAAGCTGATGGTCGCCTTAGTCGCGTTAGGCGAGAAGATGGTTATTGCCCTAGGGTTAGCGCCCCACCATGCCGATGCGAATGCCTGGCTGCAGGAGACGGTGCTGCTGCAGAATTCATATCCAGGAAGCCAGGTGCCTGAGATGTAGGAGACCATCGACCTGGCTCCGACAAGGCTCTCGATTGACCCGCTTGCGTAGATTGTCACGTTCGCGTTTATGTCGACTGGATTCCCGAAGAGCGTGTAGAGATAGCTCTGCAGCGAGGCGAGCTCGGCAGGCGTGTATGCATTGTTGATTACAGAGACTGCTCCGACGTTGTATGCGGCAAGCCAGAAGAGGGTAAGGTTCGAGTAGTCCTCAGTTATAGGGTATGGGAAGATTAGTCCCTCGCCGCTCTGCAGGTACCCTGCGGAAACAGCCAGCGGCACGTTCTGGAGGAGCTGCTGCTGCGACGAGTTTGTCCTCGTCGTATAGCCGCCCAGTATGGGCTTCATGAAAGAGGTCTGGTAGTACATCGCCTTGCCCGGGTAGAGGAACGAGCCTGTCGTGAAGTTCGGCAGCGCAGGCAGCTCGAGCACCGAGAGGTTCGCCGCAAGGCTTCTCAGCCCGTGGTATCCTGCGGGGATCTGGGCGTTGACTGTAAGCGTGTTGGCAAACGCGGCGGAGAGCGGCATGCCGTTGTACTCTATGAGTATCAAGACGGTGAATATCGATGCCAGAACCAGGCCGCCGCCCAGGTTGTACTTGGATTTGGAGAGGTGGTCGAAGCCTATTGCCGCAAGCACAGCCAGCGCAAGGGTTATCACGACGTCGAATCTGCCCGGCTCCCTGACGAGGTTGAATCCGGGTATCGCCCTGTAGGCCGAATACAATGTCGGGACTCCTGTCGCTGCGCCGCCTATCTGCAGGTTAGGCCCCAGGGCGAGGAGCAAGAAGACGGCGCCTATGACGATCCAGTACGCGATGTCGCGCATCTTGTTCTTCTTGTGCTCATGATAGAGAGCAAGAGCCGCGAGGAGGAGAACACTGTAGCCTATGTACGAGACCTTCTCGGTGATGTCAGGGCTGTATGTTACTCCCTTGTAGGTTGTGCCGTATACAGAGGCCACGTATCCAAGCGTTGCGTTGTGGAATATGCCGTTGAAGTAGCTCGGCAGGAAGAATGACGCAAGGTTGTCGCTGTAGAGCATGTTGTGCGCCACGTCAGAGAGCTGGCTTGCCGAGCTGAGCGAAGATCCCAGGTTTGTATAGATGGAAATGAGGAATGGCGATGAGATTACAAGGACTGCTGCGCCGAGCACGGCGATGTTCATTATGGATCTCTTGTTCAGTATCTCCTTTCTGTCAAGGAAGAGGAGTATGACTAGCGAGATTATTGCGAATGCTACCATCATTATGCCCTGCTCTATGTCTCCGGCGAATGTCAGGAGCACGAAGGCTATCGCAGCATAGATTGCGTACTTCGTCTTTTTCTCGCGCAGCATCAGCAGGAAGCAGAAGACGAAGAGGGGTATGAACTCGATTGTCGTCCATTGCAGGTGGGAGTACGACTGCGCGATGTGCATCGGGCTAAAGGCGAATACCAGCCCGGCTATGAAAGCCGCGTAGTCGTTCTTCACAAGATATCTTGAGAGCATGAATGTGAAGAGCCCCCCAAGGGCGAAGCTCAGAAAGAAGAGAAGATTGTATGTCGCAGCTATGCCGGCCAGCGCCTGGACAGGCGCGGTTATGATTCCCGCTAGGGGGCTCATCGTCTGGGAGACGAGGTTCGCGCCCAATGGATAGAACAGATAGCTTGTGAGGTATGGGCTTTGGTGCAGCGTGAATACAGAGTATGGCACCCACCACAGCCCCCACATGCTCTGGTAGACGTCTCCTCCGCCGTTGACCACCTTCGAGGAGATGCTTCCCGTTATGTTCCAGAACATCACCAGTGATATCAGCAGATAGACGGCAAATGCGAGTGCGTGCTGCTCGTGGTGCTTGAGGTCAGGAATCTTAAGCTGCATCAAATCAGTATGGAGAGATATTACTGTGCATTAATATAAATCTTGACAAGAAACCTATAGTTGGCTGAGTTTGATGAAAGGGGAAGAGAGCGAATCTTTGGGAGTCACTTCTGCCCGGCTGCTCTCCTCGCTGTATGCAGGCCAGCTCCTCGGCATTGTAATAACAGTGATAACGTTCATAGTTGTCGCCAGGCTCCTGGGGCCTAGCGGCTACGGAGTCTACACCTTCGCCTTCGGCTTCATGATGCTGGTCGATTTCGCAGGCAATTTCGGCATAGGCACCTTTTTTGGCAAGAACCTCCCAGTGTTCAGGCACGAGAAGAAGCACCAGAGAGTGGTTGACACGCTTGTCACCGGCTATGCCATTCTCCTGCCTGTGACTGCTTTCCTTACGGTTCTGGGCATAGCGCTGAGCCCCTTTGTTGCCGGCGTGCTCTTCAAGCAGCTGGACATAGCGCCGATAACGCTGATGCTCGCCTCCTCGCTGATCTTCTTCTCGACGACGGAGAGCACCGCGGTGCAGGCGCTGATCGGTTTTACCAGGGGGAAGCTCGCCTCCGTTGTAAGCGTCAGCGTGGACGCCGTACAGCTTGCTGCCTGCGTCCTCCTGGTGGTGACAGGGCACGGGGTCGACGGGGCGATAGAGGGAATGCTGATAGGATACGTGTTCGGCGCGGTGCTGGCCCTCTACTTCGCATTCAGGATAATATCGAAGGAGGCTGGGACGAGGATACGGCTTCCTACCAGGGAGGAGAGATCCGATGCCGTCAGGTATGTCATACCTATGAGCCTCAACAACCTGCTTAACTTCAGCATGGCAAGCTTTGCCACGCTGTACCTGAGCCTCTTCGTGACCAAGGCAATACTTGGTAATTACGGGGCATCGCTGAGGGGGCTGAATTTCATCGCCGTGTTCTACAGCACGATGAGCACGGCGCTGCTCCCGCTCTTTGCGACTGCCGGGGTTTCAAGAAAGCCAGGCGAGGTGAACAAGACGTACAACAGGATTTTCTACTACTCGCTGATGACGACGCTGCCCTTCATAGTCTTCGTCGCCGTGCTGGCCAGACCTGGAATAAGCCTGTTGCTCTCTACGGGATACGAGAATGCAGGGCTGTATCTCTCGCTTATCGCCTTTGGGAGCATGATAGACGCATTCCAGTACTACATCTCCGTCCTGCTCATCTCCAAGGGCTTCACTATGCCTCTTGTTAGGACCCTGCTGATTTCCAATGCCCTGCAGCTTGCGACTGTGTTGATGCTTGCCCCGAGGTTCGGCGTCGTTGGGGCTATAGTGGGCCTCTTCTTTGTCGGGCCCCTGATAGAGAGCGCCCTGTTCGTAAGGCTCTCCTCCAAGCTGATGGGCTTCGAGCTCGAGGCCAGGAGGGTAATCGCACTTTACGCATGCAATCTCCTGCTGGCAGTGCCGCTTGCCGCCGCGCTGCTGCTCAGCAGCTCAGTCGCCTCGCTTGTAGCCGGATTGGTCATACTCGTGGTCGCCTATCCCGCCTTGCTTGTGCTTCTCGGGCTCATGCGCAGGCCTGACATCGAGATGATATCCGGAATATCGAAGAAGATACCGATACTGGATAGGCCGGCTTCGATAATGGTCAGGTATTTCGCTTTCCTGCTGAGCCTCAGGCCTGGCCAAAGCGCATGACAGTCTTTATAATAGATTTTGTAGAATAGATTCGGTTGGTCTGCGATGATGGATGAAAATCAGAAGATTGTGACTGCGCTCGCCAGGAAGACTGCGAAGTCTGCATCGTTCATAGTGTCGGGAAAGATCCTGTCGATGATCATCCAGGTTTTTATGTTCATAGTGGTAGCGAGGCTGCTCACCCCGAACGGCTATGGCGTCTATACCCTCGCCCTGAGCGCCGCTGCATTCGTCGGCGCGTTCGGCAGCCTGAACATAGGGACGTACTTCAACGAGAGGATACCGTTCCTCATCGCGAAGAAGAGGGCAAAGGAGATAGGCGTAGAGCTGGGAGATGCTACTGTCGCAGTCATCGTGCCGGGCATAGCCCTGCTCGCCGCAGGGATAGCGCTCAGCGTCCCGCTATCGGAATATGTCCTGCATTCCGCAGCCTACTATCCGGTGATGATCCTCGCGATGGCAACCATATTGTTCAACTTTGTCTATGGCGCATTCAATACAATCCTTATAGGCTTCCACGATGCCAAGAACAGCAGCATAGGAGCCATACTCTATTCAATGCTCCAGGCAGCTTTCAGCATAGGCCTGGTCTACCTTGCGGCAACGCCCATGGGGAGGATAGAGGGTGCCATAGCAGGATACATAATAGCCCTTGTGATCTCGTCTATTTTCCAGATCTATGTTTCAGGAAAGCCGTATGGGATCTCCTTCGTGCGGAAAGGCATGGGAGGCAGGGTGAGATCAATGCTGAAGTTCTCGATGCCTCTTACGTATTCCAACATAATAGGCACCATGGTGACCAATTTCTCAGTGATATTCCTGGGGCTGGTCGTGCTGCCGACTTTTGTAGGGTATTACGGCGTAGCCTCGAGGGTCGGCACAATAATAGACGTCGTGGCAGGGTCGATAGGCATCGTCCTGATACCCACATTTGCAGAAGCGATAAATAACAGGAACATATCGAAGAAGGTCGACCGCTTCTTCTACTATTCCATCTACTTCGGCCTCCTCTTTACGACGCCGATGATAGCATATGTTACTGTATTCGCACACGCCCTGATTACCACTCTCTTCTCAGGCGCCTATGGCACCGCGACGATATACATGCAGTTGATAGGCATAGGCCTACTGCTAGGCATCTTCGGGTCATTCGCAACCCAGCTTGTGATCAGCACAGGCAGGACGGGAAGGGTATTCAGGTACGGGCTTTACGTAGGCATCATCGAGGTGATCGCGCTCATCGTCTTGACGCCGACACTGCACGTAATCGGCCTCATCGTAGCGATGCTCTACGTGGGAGGGATGGCGACCAACATATTCTTCATGAGGTACTTGAAGGAGCTGGGGGTTTCGGTAAGGCTCTCCAAGCCCATTAGGATACTTGCCTCGAACCTGATACTCGGGCTTGTCCTCTCCCTGCTCTTCCTCCTCAACAATCCGGAGGCGATGCTCGTCGCTGGCGTGGTGGTGATTGTGCTGTTGTATCCCGTGATAGTGGCAAAGCTTGGCGCGCTCTCGGAGGATGATGCAAATGTCCTGAGCGATTCAGCTGCGGAAATCCCATTGGTAGGAAGGGGAATTAGGGCCATCCTGTTTTATGCGCGGCTCTTCCTATGATTTGTTTTCGACGGCAGCCTTGACGAATCCGACGAAAAGAGGAGACGGGGACGCGAGCCTTGACTTCAGCTCGGGATGCGACTGCGTGGAGACGCCGAACTGGTCTTTCCATTCAACGAACTCGACGAGCTTCCCATCGAGCGTCGTGCCGCCTATAACAAGGCCGCTCTTTGCCAGTATGCCTTTGTACTTGTTGTTGAACTCGTACCTGTGCCTGTGCCGCTCCCCTATTATGTCCCTGCCGTAGAGCCTGCGGCTCATGGAGCCCTTCGACAGCCTGCACTTCCAGAGGCCGAGGCGCATGGTGCCTCCCTTCTTGTCTACGCCCCTCTGCGACGGCAGGAGGTGTATAACCTTGTACTTTGCATTCCTGTTGAACTCCGTGGAGTTTGCATTCTCCAGCCCGGCCACGTTCCGTGCATATTCGACAGTCATAAGCTGCATTCCGAGGCAGAGACCAAGGTATGGCTTCTTGTTCTCCCTCGCATATCTTATGCCGTTTATCATTCCCTCTATTCCCCTGTTGCCGAAACCCCCGGGAACGAGTATTGCGTCGATGCTCTTTAGGTGAGTCAACGCGTCGCCGTTTTCAAGCTCTGTCGATTCTATCCATTGGATGTTGACTTCGGTGTCATTGTATGCGCCGGCGTGCACGAGCGCCTCCTTTACGCTCGCATAGGAATCCTTCAGGTCGGTGTACTTGCCGACGATCCCGACCTGTATCGAATGCTTGGGATGCACTATCCTGTCGACGCTGCTCCTCCAGGAGGCGAGCTTCTTCCTGTTGAGCCCTCCCTTGAGTTCCAGTGCCTTGAGGAGCTTCCTGTCGAACCCCTGCTCCATGAAATGCAGCGGCAGCTGATATATGGTCTGGGCGTCGGAATCGTCTATGACCTTGTCCTCGCTTATGTTAGCGAACAGGGCCAGTTTGGCCCTTGCCTTCTCGTTGAGCTTCTCCCTGCTCCTGCATATCACGAAGTCAGGCCTTATGCCTGCCTGCAGGAGCAGCCTGTAGCCCACCTGCGCAGGTTTTGTCTTCTGCTCGCCGACCACCTCGAGAGCTGGGGCGTATGTGAGATTTATGAATGTGGTAGGGTGCTTGAGCGCCAGCTGCCTTACGGCTTCTATGAAGTAGCTGTTCTCTATGTCTCCGACTGTCCCGCCGACCTCTATGACTATCACGTCTGGCCTCCTGCTTTTCTCGACTTTCTCTATCATCGAGATTGCCTCGTTTGTGAGATGAGGTATTATCTGGACATCCTCTCCCAGGTATTCCCCCTTCCTCTCCTTGGATATGACGGAGCCGAAGAGCTTGCCTCCTGTTATCGAGAGGTCGCCGGTGAGGTCCCTGTTGCTGAACCTCTCGTATATGCCGAAGTCCATGTCCACCTCGCTTTTGTCGTCAAGGACAAAGACCTCGCCGTGCCTGTATGGATTCATCGTCCCGCAGTCGTAATTCAGGTATCCGTCGAATTTTATCGGGAGTGCCTTGTAGTCGTAGAAATCGAGCATCGTCAATAGAGAAGAAGTGACGACGCCTTTCCCAAGGCCGCTCATCATCGAACCTAGGACAACGATGTATTTCGTAGGCATGAGGTATATTGGGCACTAACTATTAAAAACCATCCTGCCGGCCCAAAACACTGAGATACAAGATTTCACTTGTAGAAGCTTTTGTAGTTCTTCTTGGCGAGGCTCTCCTCGGTTTTCCTCTTCGATTCGGACATGTCCCTGAAGTCAAGATATATGCCCAGGTTAGGCACCGGGTTCGTGAAGATGTCTGACCCGTGGAAGGTGCGCACCTCCCTCTGCATCTTGTGCAGGGCCTCTACAGTTCGCTCGTACGCCCTGAATATCTCCATGCCGCGCTCCCCTGTCTTCCAAAGCTTCTCCGCGGCGTCTGCCATGTCCCTGAATTCGCCCAGCGGCGGATTGTAGATAACCTTGCCCAGCGTCGCGCCGAGGAGTCTCTCCTCTGTTCCGCTCAGCCCCACTTTTTCCTTGACAGATGCCAATATGTGCTCTGAGATGAACCTGTGGCCTATCTCCCAGCGGAAGTACTTCCTATTCTTCTCCTTTATTATCTCCTGCGATGCCTGGGAAAGCCTCTCGAGGTCGTGGGCAGTCAGCACCGGTGAGCTTAGCCTTAGCCTCTTCCTCAGATCCTTGCAGTCCTCTTCCACCTGCTGCGCGGCTGTGGAAAGGCCCATTCTGGTGTCCCGCTTATGCACAGGCCCGGTCATGGCAATCCCAACATATAACCATATATGATCACCAATTTAAAGCTTGGCAATCGGACGGTTTGGGGGCTAGTGCACCAGTGCGAACGTCACGAAGACAGGCGCAAGCAGGATAGAGATTGTGCTTACAACCTTTATCATAGAGTTCAGCGCGGGGCCTGCCGTATCCTTGAGAGGATCGCCGAGCGTGTCCCCCACGACTGCAGCCTTGTGCGCGTCGCTGCCCTTGCCTCCGAAGTGCCCAGACTCGATGTACTTCTTGGCATTGTCCATCGCGCCGCCTGAGTTGGCCATGAAGAGCGCGAGCATGAAGCTGGCGGGGATCATGCCTACAAGAAGGCCGCCGAGCGCTTCCTTCCCAAATATGAGCCCGACAGCTATTGGAGTTATTATCGCTATGAGTTCAGGCACTGCAAGCGACTTCAACGCGTTGACAGTGGCTATGTCCACTGCCCTCGCGTAGTCAGGCTTTGCCTTGCCCTGCATCAATCCCTTGATAGTCTTGACCTGCCTCCTCACTTCCTCGACCATCATGTTTGCCGCGTGTCCCACAGCCTCCATCAGGAATGATGAGAAGATGAACGGGAGCAGCGCGCCTATTATGATTCCGATTGTGACGAGTGGATTTAGCACGTTTATCGCAGTTATGTTGACTGCGTTTGCGAATGCCACAAAGAGCGCTATGGCAGAGAGGGTTGCCCCTCCGATCGCAAAGCCCTTCGTAGTGGCTTTTGTCGTGTTGCCCACCGCGTCAAGCGTGTCGGTAACCTTCCTCACACTGTGCGAGAGGTGCGACATCTCCGCTATGCCTCCTGCATTGTCGGTTATAGGCCCAAACGAGTCTATCGTGAGTATTGTTGCAGTCAATGAGAACATTCCTGCAGCTGCGATCGCGATCCCGTAGACCCCTGCCTCGAAGTAGCTTACCAGAATGGCTCCGACCACGAACAGCGCAGGCATCCAGGTGCTCCTTAGCCCGACTGCGAGTCCCATGATTACGTTTGTGCCTGCGCCTCCTTTCGACGCAGTCGCTATCTTGATCACAGACTTGCTGCTGCCTCCGGTGTAGTAGTCAGAGACCCAGAAGAGAAGGAATGCGAGCACCAGCCCGGACAATACGGCTACGAAGTATCCCATAGGCAGCGCAAGGTACCGCGTAAGCGCAATATCGAGTATTGCTGCTATCGCCACGGTTATTAAGATGCTCGCATAGAGCGTCCTGACGACCTTGCCGTTCCTTACCTTAGGTATGAAGAATATGCCTGCCATGCTGCCTATCAGTCCCAGGGCCGCAATGTAGATTGGATACGCAAAAAGCGACGCAGTCACATGCGGCAGGCTGTTGGCTATGAGCAGGGCCGCCACTAGAGTTACTGAATAGCTCTCAAAGACGTCAGCTGCCATGCCTGCGCAGTCGCCCACGTTGTCCCCAACGTTGTCGGCTATCGTTGCAGGGTTCCTTACATCGTCCTCAGGAAGATTGAGCTCTGTCTTTCCGACGAGGTCTGCGCCCACGTCAGCTGCCTTAGTGTATATGCCGCCCCCTACCCTTGCGAACAGAGAGATTAGAGAAGCGCCGAACCCGAACCCTATCAACAGGGGTATCTGCAATGTTGTGAAGTATGCGAGAAGCGCGCCGAGCCCTATCAGTGAGAATCCCACAGCCGCGAATCCGGTAACAGATCCTCCCAGTATTGCCGTCTTGAATGCGTCATTTAGTCCCCTTTCAGCGCTCTTGGTTGTCCTGACGTTAGACCTTACTGCAATGCTCATTCCGAGGTATGCCGTAAGATACGAGGTTATTGCGCCGACAAGGAATGCGAGCACTATGCGAGGCCCGTTGCTGAGGCCGAAGAAGAATAATATGGACAATATTACAGCAAAGATGATTATTGTCTTCATCTGCCTTTTCAGATACGCGTTTGCCCCTTCCTTTATCGCGTTAGCGATCTCTATCATCTGCTTTGTGCCTTCCTTTTCCCTTAATACGAGCATTGCGCTTATGACAGCGACGACTAGTGCGACTATGCCTGCCAGTATGCTATAATAGTAAAATTCCATCTATTCACTTCCTTTTTAGAATAGATACCTTATCTTTATAAACCTTAACTGGACTGAGGCCCGTCTGTCAAATTAATAAGGCTGCGCTAACCGCTCTTCTTCAGGGAGAACGGGCCTGTGGGGATGTGCTGCATGACATAGTCTATATTGTTGTAATCAAGCGACTTCGCTATGTACTTTGCAGCGTCGGATTTCTTGGTCTTGCCGACAGTCAGGAGTACAGATTTCTTGATTTCGAGTTTCTGGCACGTCCTTGATGGGGCGATTTCTACTTTTTTAATCTTCTCGTTGAAAAAAGCGACGAGCTCCAGCGGCACGTTCCTGTACCATTCCCTCTCGCCCTTGAGGAGGAAGCTTCCCTTGCCCAGCGCCCCCTCGTTTTTCGATTTGGTGACCTGCTCTTTTTTTAATGAGTATACGTCCACAGTTGTCTGCGAGTTCTCCCAGGCGCTTGAGAAAGACCCGGCGAATTGGGCCGTCTCTTCCCTGATCTCCCTGCTGCTGCCTGTTCCGTTTTTCAATATCACTGCAGACGCGCCGAAGATGTCTGAATGAAAGAAAAGGTCGTTGTTCTCGAAGTACTTTGAGTAGAGCTCGTCGTTCTGGTCGGCGCTCCTGCCCCCTATCGCAAGGCTGCCGTCGCTGGTAAAGAACCAGTTGAACTTCTCGTACCATTCCTTCTTCTCAACGGTCTTCATGTCCTTCTTTGAGATCACTTTCCCTTCAAGCTTTTCGAGTGTGGCTTCTAGATCCTTTGCCGCTTTTTCAGCTCCCTCGGCCTTCCTCTTCGCCTTTTTGCTTCGCTCGAAATACTCATCGGCATTCTTTTGCGCAGATTTTGTGAAGTCTATCTCGATTTCCATGCAAGCAGGATTAGGTCAGTAGGCTTATTATCGTGGCTATTATGAATCCCAGGACGCCTATTATCAGTGTTCCCAGCAATACTATCTTCAATGTCCTGTTGAATGTCTTCTGGTCCGGCTTGTAGCTTATCGCAAGCACTCTCTTCGAGTCGGATATGAAGCCGCTTATGCTCTTCGATACGTCCAAACAATCATCAGATAAGTTACACGAATAAGCAATAAATACCCGCGCATCAGGGGGCAGTGTAGCTGCCGGCCCACGAGCTCGTGAAGACAGTATTTGTCGACACGCCGTTGTTCAGGTTGCCGGAGTAGTCGTTGGCGTTGCCGTTGAGCGGCCACCAGCCGACAAGGCTGTTGAGGCTCATGGGAACTCCGCCGATTCCCTCGTCGTAGAGGGCAGTGACCTCGTTGGCGGAGAGTGAGGCGTTGTAGAATTGGATATCAGCCAATAACCCATTAAATCCCTGATAAGCCTCTGACGCACCGATATAGAGAGCATCGGGGCCGCTTTGAGTCATGGGATCGGCAACAGCGAATGTTTCAGCCCGTTTCCCGTTAACATAGACTGTTCCGATCCCATTATCGTTAGTTATTATTACATTGTAGAGTTGCCCGATATTGAAAAAGCTGTTTTCGCCGTTAGGGCCTGTGCATGTAGTCCCTATGTCTCCAGGATTTGAATGTATGTAGAGGCACGCGCCGGACCCAGACATGGTTTGCCATACCCCTGGAGATCTGTCTGAGCCGCTGTTTACATTGTCAAATATCCCGCTCCAGTAACTAGTATATTCTTGATCGAATTTTGCCCAAAATGATATCGTATAGTCTTGCACATCCAGGCTCCATTGCGGCCCTGTTAGAATTTCCGCATTTCCGTTGAACTTCGCCACGTACTGCGGCAGCTCGTTGTTGCACGTCCCCTCGAGGTTTATGAAGGAAGTTGTTCCTGGGCCCTGAGGCCTGTAGACCTGGCAGGCGCCTGCAGCGACCTTCGGCGCAAGATTCGCAGAGTTGAAGAATCCGAGTCCGAAGAGCGCCCCCAGGACCACAGCAATGATGAGTATCGCCCAGCCATAGGTCATCAGGTATTCCATTGCGCTCTGGAACCTGACATTTTTCATCAAGTGTCACTCGAATATCTTGTCAAGGTCCAGCTCGCCGTTCTCCTCTATCTTCTTCTTGATCCCGTCTTCAGTGTACTCCGCAAACTCCACTCCGCCCATGACTACCATTATCTTGACCTCGCTCTTCTGCAGCGCGGGGTCTATCCTTGCTCCCCACTTTAGCATGGCGTCTGGGCTTATCCTGCTTGAGACTTCCTGAAAGATCCGCTCCGCTTCCCTCAGCGTAAGGTCCTCTCCGCCCACTATGTTGACCAGCGCCTTCTGCGCTGTCGAAAGGTTAACGTCAAGCAGAGGGCTCTTGAGAGTGTTCTCCACAGCTATCATCGCCCTGTCCTTTGAGTTGGCTGAGTTGGCCTCGCCTATGCCTATTACAGCATACCCAGAGTCCTTCAGCACGCTCCTCAGGTCTGCAAAATCGAGGTTCACCATTCCGGGCTTTGTCACCATCTCTATTATCCCCTTCGTGGCGTTAGCGAGCACCTCGTCGCTTATCCTGAAGGCCATGTTCAATGGAAGGTCAGGCGCGACGGAGAGAAGCTTGTCGTTGGGAATTATTATCGTGGTATCGGTTGATCTCTTGAGTTTTGAAAGCCCTTCCAGCGCATTCCTCATCCTTATCCTTCCCTCGCTCGTGAATGGAAGCGTGACTATCCCTATCGTGAGCGCTCCTGCCTCCTTTGACTGGTGGGCTATGACAGGGGCTGAGCCGGTTCCTGTGCCTCCGCCCATTCCGCATGTCACGAAGACGAGCTGCGCGTCGTTTATTATGTGCTTTATCTCCTCCTTGCTTTCCACCGCGGATTCTTCGCCTATCTTGGGATCGCTTCCTGCGCCGAGCCCCTTTGCGATCTTCTTTCCTATCAGGACTTTTCTGTTGGACCTGATCTTTGCGAGATGGGAGGCGTCGGTGTTCGCGGCTACCAATGTGACTCCTTCCATGTTGATCTCGGCTATCCTGGCTATTGTGTTGGATCCGCTTCCTCCCGCTCCCACTATGTATATCTTCGGCTTTGCGGCCTCTATGAATTTCAGTAGCTCCTCGTCGTCCTGAGATAAGACTGGTGGTGTCTGTGACATGCTGTCGCCGTTTTATAGATGCACATTAAGACATAAAAAGATTTGTAGAAAATCTTTAAATTGGAGGACAAAGCAATAGTTGATGATGGCATGCAAGAAAAAGTCGTAGTTAGGGATGTCCTATGGGAGGACTTCGGCCTGCTCGCGAAGAACTTCCTCTCGTATTATGATGAGATGAAGGAAAATCCCGACCTGGGCATACTTGTCGGCGGGAAGAAGCCGAAGATGACCGAGGAGATCGATTGGTTTTCGGCGTTCTACAAGAGGCTATTGGAAGGTGACGCCGTGGCTTCAGTGGCAGAAGTCGGCGGCAAGGTGGTCGGAATGTGCGACATAAACCGCACCGTGCTCAGGGAGGACGTGAAGCACAGGGGTCTGCTCGGCATAGCCATACTCAAGGAATACAGGGGCAGGGGGATAGGCACGATGCTGGTCACGTCATGCATTAAGAAGGCAAAGGGGAAGTTCGAGATAATAATGCTAAGCGCTTTTGAGAACAACAGGCCGGCAATGAGGCTCTACGAGAAGTGCGGCTTCAAGGAGTACGGTGTCGGAAAGAAATTCATCAAGCGCAATGAGCACTACATAGATGAGCACTTTTATTGCCTGGAGATCTAAGAACAACCGATATAAACTCTTCCAGCATTATACATCAACAAAGGGTCAACATGGACGTCGAGACAAAGATAGCGACAATAAAGAGCTTCGCCGCTGAGATAGTCACCGAGGAGGAGCTGAAGGCTCTCTTCGAGAGCAAGGCGCACCCAGTCGCATATGACGGCTTCGAGCCTTCAGGGCTCGCCGGCATCCATTTCGGCCTCATGCGCGCCAAGAACATAGGGAAGCTGCTGAGCACAGGCATACACTTCAAGCTTTACCTGGCGGATTACTTCGCCTACATAAACAACAAGCTGGGAGGGGACTTAGACCATATCCACACGGCGGGAAGATACTTCATAGAGGTCTGGAAGGCTGCTGGTGTCGACATAAGCAAAGTGCAGATAGTCTGGAACAAGGAGCTGATGCACGATTTCTCGTACTGGGAGAGGTTCCTCAAGATAGGCAAGGCGGTCTCGCTCGACAGGGTAAAGAGGGCGGTGACGATAATGGGCAGGAAGGAGGGCGAGGCGCTCTCCTCGGCGCAGATAATCTACCCGATAATGCAGGCCACAGACATCTTCCAGATGGACGTGGACATCTGCCAGCTGGGGCTCGACCAGAGAAAGGCAAACATACTCGCCAGGGAAGCTGCCCAAAAGTATGGATGGAAGGTGCCCGTAGTGGTGAGCCATCCGCTGCTCCTCGGACTGAAGGGCGCTCCTCCTGACCTAAAGACCAAGGACGAAGCCGTCCTGATGGACTACAAGATGTCAAAGTCAGACCCGAGGAACTCCATCACTGTTCACGACACCGCGGAGCAGATAAGGGAGAAGATAAACTCCGCATACTGCCCTGAGAAAGTCTGCGAGGGCAATCCAGTCTTTGATTACATAGACAAGATAATCATAGACAGCAGGGAAGAGCCCATAACGATAGAGAGGCCGGCGAAGTTCGGCGGCGCATTCGATGCAGGGGACTACAAGGAGCTTACTGAGGCTTACAAAGGCGGGAAGCTCCATCCGATGGACATTAAGGGCTTCGTCGCAGGCAGGCTTGAGGAGAGGATAAGGCCGATAAGGGAGCACTTCGAGAAGAACCATGAGGCGAGGGACTTGTACGAAACCGTCAAGACATACTCGGTAACGCGGTAGACTCCGGTTCAGCAGGAATTGTTCCTGGGAACATAGACAGTGAAATTGGAGTACGCATACTTATTTTCAATACCCACGAGAGCCACTGCGCTGCTGTTGACCCCCACTCCGTTGAATATGATCGAAGGGTATCTTGCCAGCGAGCTGTTGCTGCTGAACGGCGAGAAGGCGCTGCTGCCATAGTATCTGAGGTATACCCAGTCATTGGAGACGACGCTGCAGTTCCCCAGGCCGAGGGAGCGGAGGGCTCCGGCGCCTTTGGCAAAGGCGGGATTGTTGCTCAGATATCCCGCGCCGAGGGCCGGAGTGCCTATGATTATGAAAAGGCCAAGCAAGGAGGCGGCGGAGAACGCAAACAAGACATACCTGTAAACGCGTTGCCCGCGCCGTGACGGCTCCGCCTTAACTGCCGCACATATTGCGACAGAGAGCAGGATAGCGGCAGATGCATAGAGGAAGTAGCCGTATCTTGCCTGGTCGAAGGCGCTCTCATGCCTGCCGAGTATGATGAACTCGAGCGCCGCCAGCGCGAGGAAGGCGAGCGCCAGCGCAAGGCGCCTATGTTCCTCTCCCGAAGCCAGCAGTCTGGCTATCCGGCCGCGGTTCCTGAAAGCCGCTATCGCGGCGAGTGCAGTCGCCGGGACAAGGAAGACCATCATCTCGTAAAGCGCGACGATTGAAGGAAGGCTCTGCGGGCTGCTCTCCAGGGATACCCTTATCGAGGAGACATAGCTGAAGAGAGGATTGGCGAACGCGGCGTAATTGAAGAGCAGCCAGGGCAGCGTGACAAGCGCAACCGCGGCGTAGCGCAGCGCTATCTTCTTCCTGTCGGCGTTGAGGAGCAGCAGGGGCAGGAAGATGAGCGCGGTATACTTGGAAAGGCATGCCAGTCCCATGAAGACCCCTGAGTACCATTTGTTCCTCGCCTGGAAGGCCAGCGCGAGCATGACGAGTACGAGAGAGAGCATCTCTTCGCTGTCGAACCTCATTGGCAGGAGGGCGATGTATGGAAGCGCCATCAACGAGGCAAGAATGACATAGTCGACATTAAGGCTGTCTGAAAGGACGAGTACAGCTACGAAGAACAGGGTCACGACAATTGCCAGGTAGGCTGCTATCGCGCCGTTGCCGAGAAATAAGGCGAGCGCCGCCATGGCGAGAGTGCTCAGCGGCGCCCTGTACGCCTCGAAGTAGATGTTTCTGTCTGCGGCTATGCCATAGTTCACCGAGACGCCGCTGCCTATCGCATGGACAGCCTGGAGGAACGCCTTTGACAGTATCGACTGTCCACCGAGGTAGTGCGCTATGAAGTCCCATCCGACCCCGTATGCGGCGTAGAGCCTTACAGTGTCGGCGAGAAGAAGCAGGTATAGGACGAGGAACAGCAGTTTCGCGGCGCGGTCTGCTCCAGTGCGAGATGCCATGCGAACACCCAATTCATAGACAGATACACAGGTTAGGCTTTATAATTGCTTAGCGGGAAAACCCGCGGCCTTCAGTTATGGGAGGAGGTCACGCCAGATGTATGTGAGCCCATGCCATCAGCTTGGACTTTGCACTTTAGATCCGGAGGCAGCTTGACGTATCCATTTTGCAGAATGCGCCGGGATTGGGATTTTCATGGATCCCCCAATCAGGAGGCCTTATTTTGAACCCAAAAAGCCCGAAGGCCACCAGATCTCGAGTTTCGCCAATATCCTTCTGGCGCGATACCGGATTCTGCCATCCCGGCACATAAAGACCTATTTAAATATATAGGGATATATTCTTATCGCTGCGAAGATATATTTATTACAAGTGCGATGTTTTTGATGGAAAGAGAATTAGCCTTGAGGGGAGTGACAGTTGCGCTTTTTTCCATATTGACTGTCCTTGGCATGGGCTTCTCCGTTTATGTTCTCATAAAGGCCAATACAGTCTACATGGATGTCCTGGCAGTACTTTTCTTTTTGCTTTCAGGCGTTTCCGGGTTCTTCAATACCTTCACCTCATACAGCTACTACAGGTCCTATCTTTACGATGAGCATCTTAGGCAGATACAGAGCAGGCTGAAGCCCCTGAGCACATTCCCTGCAGTCGCCGTTGCCGTCCCCGTGTATAACGAGGACCCTGAAATGGTTGAGCGCAATCTTTCAAGGCTCATGGAGATGAATTATCCGAAGGGCAAGATAAACTTCTACCTTCTCGATGACTCGACAGACCCGAAGATACAGTCTGAACTGCAGTCATTCTCGAAAAAGAAGGGCGCTTCTTATATCCACAGGACAGACAGGAAGGGGTTTAAGGCAGGCGCGCTCAACAACCTCTGCCTGAACTGCAAGGAGGAATTTGTCGCGATCTTCGACTACGATGAATACCTTACTAACAAGGATTTCCTTATCGAGCTTCTGCCTTACTTCAAGAACAAGAATCTCTCATATGTCCAAACTGAAAAGAGGTTCGCCAAGGGCACGTTCTTCTCCGACACAGTAGACATATTCCACGGATTCTTCTTCAAATTCATACAGCCGTCAAGGGCGCTGAACAACACTGGCATTTTTGCGGGTTCTTGCGGACTCATAAGGACATCCTGCCTTAAGAAGATGGGAGGATTCCCAGAGTATGTGACAGAGGACACATTCTTCAGCTTCGAATCTGACGCGAACGGATACGAGAGCCTCTACATACCGGAGAACTACGCCCTCGGGGCGCCGATAACGCGCTTCACGCACCTTGCGAAGCAGCAGTGGCGCTACAACTACGGCGACACGCAGTTCCTGAGCTACTTCCTCGGCAAGCTGGTGGGAAAGAAGAGCAAGAAGCCAAAGTCGAAGATCCTGCTCATAGATTACATAACGCACGGGTTTGGCCTTAATTACATATCGGTTGTCCTGATAGCCTTCACGCTGGTCTCGGTGTTCATAGTCTTCTCAGGGCTTACGATAGCCCCCAACTTTACGCTTGCGGGAATCACCAATGGCCATGACGCAAACCTTGCTTTCGAGATACTCGGCGTCTCGGCCTTTGCCCTCTCGATGCTCACTCCGATGTTCGTCACCAAGATCTATTTCGGGTCGCTCAGGAAGGGGTTCATGATGCTCATTCTCAACTTCGCCCTCGCGTTTATCAGGACGAAGGCGGCGATCGGCGCCGTGTTCAGCGGCGCGGCAAAGACGTCTTGGACAGGCGCATCGTTCTTCAAGTCGGAGCAGAAGATACTGTTTGCATTGAGGAATTCGGTAGTCGAGACGGTCTTCTCCGGCATACTGTTCGTATTGGGAATAGCAGCATTGCTGATAAACAACCTGTACGGAGGCCTCTGGCTGATGGGCTATGGCATATTCTATGTCTCTACAGCATACATGTTCTACAAGTACAAGTAGGCCATGCCGTAAGTCTACACGGCCTCGTTCGTCCTCTCTCGCGCGTGGTCCCTATTTCCTGTACTGGTAATAACTGGTTATCCGCTTGTAGCTATTCCTTGAGAGGATCGGCTGCTTCTCGCCTGTATCATGGCTTCCCTTCGCCTTGACTATGAAGCCGCACTCCCCCTCGGTCACCATGACTTCGGTTACATTCCCCATCGATGCAAGCCTCTCGGCATACCTGTGAACATCTGTACGCGCCTTGGGCCTTATAAAAAACAAATTATACTGCTGGCCCTCGCGCCTTATCGCCTTCCTCGTTGTTGCTATCGTCCTCATGTTTCGCATCTAGGCCTTTACCTAAAAGACCAAAATTTATACAGAGATATATGGTTTGTATTTTGGATGTATATAAAACTTTCTAAAGCTTTTTTGGAAAAATCGAGGTCTGGAAGCCTATGCTATATATGCATCTTGAAGATAATCCAAACTGCAGGAAGGCCGCGGGGCGCCGCATGCCGATCGCACAGAGGAGTAGGAAAGGATTAAATGCTGAGCCTTCGGAGAGGTAGCGATTGTTATGGAAAGGCGCTTTCTGGCATTCTCGCTTCTCCTCGCGTGCGCCCTTTCAGGAGTCTCCTACGCAAACTACTGGTTCCAGTTCGGCGCCAGGGGCGGAGTTGGCTCTGAGTTCAACCAGGGCGCCAGCGTATCCATACAGACGGTGCTTCCGCAGAACATATCAGACGGCTCGCCGGCTTTCTGGGTCGGAGAGGACCTCGCAAACGGCGCATTTCTGCAGATCGGCTACATGGTAGCCAACGCGACGGGAGCCTATCCGAGCTACTGCTCCCCCAACGGCTGTTCCAGTTACGAGGAGCTGAAGGCAGGGCAGGCCGAGTGGTTCTACGAGTATTTCTCGCCGAGCAGCGGCAGCAACAGCTTCCTCGGTGCAGTGGGCCCGGCAAACTCGGTTGGGGCGAATGGCGTGTTCAATACCTATGGATTCTACTACGACGGCAGCACCAAGCTCTGGAACCTCGAGTTTAATGGACAGATTATAGGGAACGTCGACCTGCAGAACGGGAGCTCGGGGGTGCACTCTCCTGTGGCTTTCGGGGAGCTCGCCAACGCGAGCAGCAACAGGTCGATAATAAGCCAGGTGATAATGCAGAACCTCTCCTCGTATGCGAACGGCAGGTTCATGCCAGTCGCAGACGGCCACGCTTACATAGGCTTTGGAGTGGGAAGCAAGGAGGGAGTAATAGCGCCTTACGGAGTCAAGGAGCTGGACAACAGGATCAACTACTTCGCCGTGGGCTCCGGCCTCCCGAAGCCGGCAAACGGCACAGAGCTCTGGAGCCTGGGCTACAACCTCGACATACAGTCGAATTATGGCAATATCTCAAGCAAGACAAACAACATCGCCTACTCGCAGATCAGCATATCTGCGCCCAGGATAATAAACCTGAGCAGCGGCTCGCGCGCAGTCTTCGCCGGGTGGCAGGGAAGCGGGTTCGGCTCCTACACGGGAACAAGCAACTCCACCGCGATAGCCATGGACAGCAACATAACCGAGAGGGCGCAATGGCAGCTGCAATACTATCTAGATGTCTCGTCAGCCTATGCGGAGGCGCATGGCGCCGGATGGTACAATGCCAACTCCACGGCAGCCTATGGGCTGAGCTCAGGGACATTCTACAAGAATTCGACAGCAAGGAACATATTCATGGGCTGGGAGAACAGCACGCTGCCAGTGAACGGCACTGTGATGATGGGATCGCCTGTCAGCCTCAGGGCGGAGTGGCAGCAGCAATACTACGTGAATGTCTCATCCGGCTACGGCAACGTCTCAGGAGGAGGATGGGATGCTGCATTCGCCGACACTGAGATCTCGGCAAGCCCGGCTGCGATACCTGTGAACGCGACAAGCAGGTATGCGTTCAGCTCGTGGAGCAACGGCGCGGAGAGCAATTCCATATCCCTGTACCTTACAAAGCCGGTGACGCTCATCGCGAACTACAGGAAGCAATACCTTTACGAGGTACAGGGGGTTGACGGATACGGAAACAGGATACCAGTCCAAAGCTTCTATGCGAACGGGCAGAACGTGAGCGCTGTGGGATGGTACTTCGCCGGGGAGACGTACAACATCACGCGGGCATACTACAAGGGCATCTCTATCCCGATAAGCAGCGCAATACGCATAGACTCAAGCTCCGCCTCCGAGGTAAGCCTGCCGGTGTATAATGTAGAGGTCGTAACAAAGGACATCTTCGGAATGCCTGTCAACTCCTCGGTCCAGCTCAAGCTCTCCAACGGAACAACAGTAAGCGCATACACCGGAAGCTCAGGAGAGCTCGTCATAAACGACGTCCCTTACGGAGGAGCGGCAGGCACAGCCACAGCATCAGCGTTTTCAGCCATCGTGCAGGCGAATAACGGCACTCCTGTTCACATAACCTTCGTCACGCTCTTCGACCTGCTGGCCTTCGCAATCATAGCTGCGGCGGCGATAGCCTTCTACGTATACTCGAGCAGGAAGATGCATCCTAGGCAGCCGGAGCGGCAGGCAGAGGAGGTAGGGTTCGGGACAGGGATGAAACCCGAGCAATAATCAGTCGTCTTTTTATTCTTTGTTGTCGAGATAGTCTTGATGGGATGAGGGTAGCGGTAGTAATAGCGCCGAAGGACTTCCGCGACGAGACAGTCGCCAGGGCCAAGAGCATGCTCGAGAGATGGAACGTCAAGCCCGTCATAGTCGGCTTTGTGCCGAGGGAATGCGTCGGAAGCCACGGCGCAGTGTACATGCCTGATGCGAACATAAACAAGGTGAAGGCCGACGACTTCGATGCCATCTTGCTTGTGGACGGCAGGGGCATAGAGAGCTACAAGTTGTACGAAGTCGTGCCTCTGATAGACTTGGTGAGGGAGGCGGCGCAGGCTGGCAAGACAGTGGCTGGCGTGGGCAACGCCGTGAAGATGCTCGCCAAGGCCAACATAGTCGCAGGAAAGAAGATAGCTATCCCAAAGGATGCTGAGACCGACAGGATGGTTAGGCTCTACAAAGGAGTGCCCTCCAAGGAGTTCATGGAGTGCGAGACCAACGTGATGAGCCTAAGCGATTACGCCAATACAGAGGAGTT
>DAHVAM010000006.1 GCA_027314605.1 Microcaldota archaeon | reverse complement strand
GCAGGGAAGCAGCGCAGGCCTTACTCGCTCACAACGCCAACGGCATGAATTCTCTGTTTGAGTTAGTGGATGCATTCTGGGCATATCTGCCGCACAACCTGAAGCGCTACTTCAAGTGCAGAGCGAAACGCGAGTGAGATACCCACACGGATACTTTTCTGTTTTTAAGTGCGATTTCTTTTTTTGTTTAGGGATTTACCTTTTTTCTTAAAAGTAGATTTAAATAAGGAAGTATCACAACATGTTGTGGTTGTGGACATGAAACACACAACCTATTGTGGTATCATGGTAGGCCTTTCTGAATCTGAAAATAGACAAAAATCTGACGAGCAGCAAGTCATGGTGTCAAAGGAACCTTCTCTTCCGAAAATGGAGGACGCGGATACCCTGGCATCTGTTGAAAATTACCTTCAGCGCAGCGATTGGCGCGTCAAGGAGAACGCCAACATGGGATACTCGCTGCAGGGACTCAATTTCCATATCTCCTCCACGATCATATCCAACTACTGGCTGAACAGGATCTACAATGAAGAAATAAGGAAGATGCACATAGATGGAGACTTCCACATCCACGACCTGGGGATACTGGGGGCATACTGTGTGGGATGGGATCTCAAAGATCTGCTGCTGAGCGGATTCGGCCATGTGCGTGGGAAGATCTCAAGCAAGCCTCCGAGGCATCTAAGAAGCGCGCTGGGGCAGATAGTCAATTTCTTTTACACCCTGCAGGGAGAGGCAGCCGGCGCACAGGCATTCAGCGATTTCGACACCTATCTTGCGCCTTTCATACGGTACGATAATCTTGATTATGCGCAGGTGAAACAAACCATCCAGGAATTCCTCTTCAACATGAACGTACCCACGCGCGTCGGTTTCCAGGCACCGTTCAC
The DNA here is from genome assembly GCA_027314605.1 of Microcaldota archaeon. Taxonomy (GTDB): domain Archaea; phylum Micrarchaeota; class Micrarchaeia; order Micrarchaeales; family CABMGC01; genus JAJZIZ01. The sequence goes on along the minus strand of DAHVAM010000006.1, from coordinate 32,420 downwards.
CAACATCACCATGGACCTGAAGGTTCCATCGATGATGAGGGACGAGCACGTGATCGTAGGAGGCGAATACAAAAAGGAGACGTACTCTGAATTCCAGAAGGAGATGGACATGCTGAACAGGGCCTTTGCTGAGATAATGCAGGAAGGAGATGCCGAAGGCAGGGTCTTCACCTTTCCGATACCAACGTATAACATAACAAAGGATTTCAACTGGAACGAGAGCGTCCTCCAGCCTGTCTTCGAGATGACTGCGAAGTACGGCATACCTTATTTCTCGAACTTCGTGAACAGCGACATGAATCCGGAGGATGCAAGGAGCATGTGCTGCAGGCTAAGGCTTGACAACAGGGAGCTTCGAAAGCGAGGGGGAGGGCTCTTCGGCGCAAATCCGTTGACAGGAAGCATAGGGGTAGTCACGATAAACCTGCCGCGAATAGGCTTTCTCTCTAAAAGCAAAGAGGAGTATTTCAGCAGGCTTGATAAACTGATGGATGCTGCGAAGGAAAGCCTTGAGGTCAAGCGCAAGGCCCTGGAGAACCTCACCGATAAGGGTATGTATCCTTACTCGAAGTTCTACCTGCGGGACATCAAGACAAGATTCGGAGAGTTCTGGAAAAACCACTTCGCCACCATCGGCGTCCTCGGCATGAACGAGTCGCTCAAGAACTTCATGCATGTTGGCATAGAGGATCCAAAGGGCCATGCGTTCGCCGTCGAGGTGCTTGAGCACATAAGATCACGACTGGGCGCATATCAGGAAGAGACGGGCAACATATACAACCTAGAGGCAACTCCGGGGGAGGGCACGTCGCACAGGTTTGCGAGGATAGACAAGAAGAAGTATCCTGACATAGGGCTTGCAAAGCCTTCGGAAGCAGACAAGAGCCCATCACCATTCTACACCAACTCCACCCATCTGCCTGTCGGCCATACCAATGACATATTCGAGGCACTTGACCTCCAGGACGAGCTGCAGGCGAAATACACCGGAGGCACTGTGCTGCACGGCTTCCTTGGGGAAAGCATAGAGGACTGGCGCACCGCAAGGGAGCTCGTAAAGAAGATCGCCGAGAATTACAAGCTTCCATATTTCACGCTTACCCCTACGTTCAGCGTCTGCCCGAAGCACGGATACATAGCCGGGGAGCACGAGTACTGCCCAAAGTGCGACGCGGAGCTGGGAATTCAATGAATCATGCTGGTGGAAACATGGAAAACAAAGAGAGAACGAGATGCGAAGTGTACAGCAGGGTTGTCGGATACCTCAGGCCGGTAGACCAGTGGAACGACGGCAAACAGTCTGAATTCAAGGAGAGGAAGACCTACAAAGTGGGCGAGTAGTTGCTCTTCGGTGGCTTTCAGAAGACCACTCTGGTAGACTATCCTGGCAGGGTGGCTAGCATAGCCTTCGCGGCGGGCTGCAACATGCGATGCCACTACTGCTACAACTCCAACCTCGTCTTCAGGGACGTTCCGGAGACAAGCGGCGAGTTCATACTCTATGCGCTTGCCAAGAGGAAGCGCCTTGTCGACTCTGTAGTCATCACCGGCGGGGAGCCGACAATCTGGTCCGACCTTCCGGAGTTCCTCCAGAAGCTGAGGAACATAGGGATGTCGATAAAGCTCGACACGAACGGCACGAATCCTAAGGCGCTGAAGCGCATCTTTGATGAAAACCTCGTGGATTATGTTGCAATGGACATCAAGGCGCCGTGGGACGCATACCAGAAGATAACCGGAGTAAATCTCGATACGCATGAGATCAAGGAGAGCATGCGCCTGATCAAAGAGCGCGCATCGGATTATGAGTTCAGGACGACGCTTGCGCCAGGGCTGACTATCGACGACCTCGCGAGCATGGCGGAGCAGATAAAACCCGCAAGGCGCTGGCTGTTGCAGCAATTCTCGAAGAGCAGCGAGATAATAAATCCTGCAGTACTCTCCCTGCCTGCGGCCAATCCCTCAGAGGTCTCAAGGAAGCTAAAGGAGTTCTCAGGGTGTTTCGGGGAGTGCAGGGTGCGAAACTTCTGAAACCTTGCGATTGCTCGCTGCCTTTCGGCCAAGGCTCCCATGCAAATCAAACTTTTTATGCATCTCAGCCTCTTTCCGCCTGAACGGATAACCGTAACTGTGATCTCGGCATTTTTCTGTCTCCATTTCTGGCAATCCGCCAAAATAACTGGAATCAAGTCGGCGTCGCCAATCCCTGCCTTTTGAATTTTTTATGTATCAAAAACTCCTGCCGCGGCAAAATAGCCGTAGCATTAGGCGATAGAACGGATTTCAAAAGCTTTTTATTCCTTGACTGCCAGAAAGAAGCATGGCAACGCAGGTAATAACGTGCAATTCGTGCGGCAAGCCGCTCAACGGCCGCATCTCGTTCTATTGCGACGGCTGCTCTGCTTACTACTGCGGAAGCTGCAAGCTCCCTCTTCCCGATTCTGACAGCGGCGGAATGTGTCCCAACTGCAACACTGTATTGCAGGTAGCGAACATGTAATTGGTCACTCCAGCTTGCCGTTCTCCTTCGTGTAAAGGACTATGTCCGAATGCTTTCTCTGCATCTGGTTTGCCTTCACGCCGTAGATCGCCCTGATGCCCTTCTGTAGTGCAAGGTCGACAAGCCTCTGCGTGATGACACCGTCAAGCACAATGGCATAGCAGCCGCTGGCTGACTGGATTGTCTGCAGAAGATCCCTTATCGGCATCTCCTTGAGTATATTGCCGGACGCGTCGTACAGTCTGCTCCTAAGCGTTCCTGACAACTCATCAAGTCCCATGCCCAGCTGGGTATAGAACATGCTCTCAAGAACAGGCTTCGCCTGCGCGTTCTGCGAACCGGAGAAGATTTCCGGTTCAGCTATCCTCTCTATCGGCCCGCTGTCTTCAGGAACATCTGATCCGGAGGCCTTGGGCTTAACCTCGCCTGCCTGCTGCCCTGCTGCCCCAAATTCCTCTGCAGGCATCTTCTCCTGCGGCTTTGGAGCAGGCATGCTGCCTGGCTGCTGTGGGGGGTAGCTCCTCTGGCTGGACTGGTATCTGTTCTCCTGCCTGTAGTTGCTGCTGCCTCCCTGCTGTTGCTGCGGCATCTGGAACTTGCCCCTGGAGCTGCCCTGGTATTGGTCGAGAGGAACCTTTGTCCTCATCGACTTTATTATCTCCTTCCTCGTGAGATCCTCAACCTCCTTTCCATCAGGCGCCCTGCAGACAAAGTCAATGTCAGCGACGCTTACGAGGTTTCTCAGTATGAGGTCGCCTCCCCTGTCTCCGTCTAGGAAGACAGTGACCTCCTTCTCCCTGCATAAGTCTATGATGCTCTTCGGCACCTGCGCCGCTCCGCCGAGCGCTATGGCGTTTGTAACGTCATTTCTCAGGAGGTTGAGCACGTCGGCCCTTCCCTCGACGATGATCAATTCAGGATCCTTTCCCACATCAGGCCCTGCTGGAAGGCTTTCAGACCCGTATGCCGAGATCTCGCTTATCCTCACTTCGGACTGTACCATCTCGGAGAGCTCCCTGCTGTCAGGGATCTCCGTGTTGAGAAGCAGCTTGACGAGCTCCTTCGCCCTGTCGAGTATCTTCCTTCTCTTCTCAGACCTGGTGTCCTCTACCTTCGCCACCTTGAAGTCGGCCTCGTAAGGGCCGACTCTGTCAACTGATTCAACAGCAGCTGCGAGAATGCAAGTCTCTATCCTGTCCAACGATGCGGGCAGGAGGAGCCTTCCGAAGCTCCTTCCCTGGTTCTGGGTGAGCTCTATCTCTATTCTCCCTATCTTGCCTCCCTTCTGGAGCTCCCTCAAGTCAAGATCGTCTCCGAGCAATCCTTCGGTCTGTCCAAAGACAGCGCCTATTATGTCAGGCTTGTCGACCATCCCGTTGATGGTAAACTTCGCCTCTACCATGTATTTTACTATATCTAGATAAGTTTTGGCCATTTTTTCACCAATTCTGGCATTGTGCCGAAATCCCTTCCGTCACGTAGCCTTCAGTATAATTCATAACGCGTTCCTGCTTACTTTCCTGCTCAACCGAGCCTTTTCTCAAATCTATCCACTTAGGAAGAGCTGCATCTAACTGCGGGCACATCTGTCGTCTGACAGAGGCCTGAAAATTAAATAACAATTACGATTGTCCATGTAACTCACAAAATGCAATCTCTTTTCCTTAATGTTATTGCTACGCATGTATTAATATATATTGCGCCTAGGTCTGGCTTGGCTTACGATGAATCCATTTGCCATTGTAACAAATGCTCACAAAATTCCCAAAGTATTTAAATGTTTAAGGGTAATAGGTATGGGCTACCGAGAGGCAAGGATATAAGCCTTCCATATCTCCAACTAGGTTAGAGGATAGCCTTCATCATACAACATACTTATAAATGGTCTAACAATGGAATACACTAGATTTGAGAAGGCAAGGATCATAGGCGCAAGGGCGCTGCAGCTCGCATATGGCGCGCCTCCGCTGATAAAGGTGCCTGAGGGCATAAACGAGCCTCTTGCGCTCGCAGAGCTTGAATTCAAGGAGGAAGTAATACCCATAGTGGTTATGAAGGATCCGGAAAAGGAGTAATTGCGTGGAAGAAAAATATGATATTATAGTGGCAGGAGGCGGCATATCCGGCTCCCTCGCCGCGGCAGCAGCCGCAAAGGGAGGGGCAAAGGTAGTGCTCCTTGACAGGAACGATTACTCACAGGCAGGAAAGAAGACGAACTGGGGATGGGTCTGCGGAGACGCAGTTGCAAAGACGCATACTGATTTCATCACAGAGCGGATAGGCATGACCTTCAGCGAGCCTGAGATAGACCTCAAGGTCGACGGAGTCTATGCACTGAGCCCTGACCTTGAGCACAAATTCATATTCGACGGAGAGGGATACACCCTGAACAGGCCAAAGCTCGCGAAGAAGCTTGTGGACTATGCAAAGAAGGAAGGTGCCGAGTATGTCACAAAGTTCGAGGTGGAGGGACCCATAATTGAGGACAACAAGGTAGTTGGGATATTCGGAAGGGATGAGAAGCACAACCAGGTCAAGATTAGGGCGCACATAGTCATAGACACATTGGGAATCGCGAGCATGCTCAGGAGGAAGCTCCCTGTCAACGACTATGTAGGCAAGGAGGTAAGCATTGACGACATAGAGTCCACCGGAAGGTACATAATGAACGTGGAGCTTCAGGGAGACGATCCAAGGTATTACGATCCAAAAAATGCGCTCATACATCTCAACCAGCAGCTCGCTCCTGGCGGATACGGCTGGGTATTTCCAAAGAGGGACGGAAGGCTAAACATAGGGCTGGGGGTCGAGAAGAAGAGCCTTGAGATAAGAAACGAGAAGATGAACAGGAAGGATACGCTGCACATGCTCATCGACGACTATGTGAAATGGAATCCACTGATAAAGTCATGGTCGCTTGACCCGGAGGATGGAAACGGGAAGGGATACTGGTCTGTGACAGTCAGGAGGCAGCAGGACAGCCTCGTCTTCCCCGGATACATGGGGGCAGGGGACAGCATGGCGATGCCTAACCCTATCAGCGCAGGGGGGATAGGCCCGGCAATGGTCGCTGGGATCCTCGCAGGAGAGGTAGCAGCCGAAGCAACCGCGAATAAGGACCCAAGCCTTGAGTCCCTCTGGGATTATAACATAAGATACAACGAACTTTATGGAAACAAGACTGCCGGATTAGAGGTATTCAGGATATACCTGCAGTCGTTAAACAACGATCTCATAAACTACGGGATGGCGCACTTCATAACAGAAGAAGAGGCTGTAGAGATAAGCTACGGAAGGGTGCCTGAACTGACGCTCGCGGGCACCTTCAGCAAGATACTAAGCGGAATAGCGAACATAAACGCATTCAAGAATCTCATATACACTGTGAGCGAGATGAAGAAGCTCACCGCCCACTACAACAACTACCCGAAGAGTCCGAGGGAGTTCCATGCATGGAAGGCCGTTGTGGACAAGGAGATGAAGGATGTGAAGGAGAAGTTCAAGCCCAATCCGATATAAACGTCCGGAAGCAGGCAAAACGGGCATGCGGGCGAAGAACCAGGCAGAAAAAGTTGTAACGGCGCTTCATACACGGATGTCTGATAGCGCATCGCGTATCTCTTTTCCTCTGATATCATAGACCTTGGCGCCCCTGAAGTCAAAGATATCGTTCTTCAAAAGAGGCGAGAATTTGCTTCCGGAGGCCAAATCGCTTCCTGTTATCAGCTCATTGAAGGCAGGCATCATGACCAGCCTCATGGATCTATTGAACTTCGGGTAAATCTTCCTTGCACCTCTGCCTATCTTCATGACGGCCCACGCCTTCTCCAGCTTTCCGTTTATGCTTACTGCGGGATGGGAGTGCGCCGCGACAATGAAACTTTTTCCCATGGACTCGCCGGAAGGCAGCGCGTGCCCGTGCATCAGTGCGACTTTTTCAAGAAGCAATTCCTTGACGACTTCCACATCGGCATCCAATCTCCTGACTATCTCCTCTATTCTGGGGTCATGGTTTCCCTTGGTTATGGTGACCTTGACATTCCTGAGGTCATAGAAGAATTCGGACAGCGCCTGGTACTCCTCCTTTGTGGGATACCCAACGCTGTCCTTTACGTCGCCCAGCAATGCAATCCCATCCGCATTATGCTTTTTTTGCAGCCTCAGCAACTCCCCCGACAGCCTTTTTGTCGCATTGGGCACAAAGATTCCTCCCCTCGCAAGCTTGAGCTCCCTTCCGACGTGCAGGTCTCCAACTGCAAGGAGCCTCTCCCTTTTCACTATCAGCGCAGGCGCATTCTCTATGAATGAGATTTCCTTCATCGATTTACTCATGACAACGCTCAGTATTTATACTCTAAGCTTCCACTCAGATTAGAGGTAAAGTTATCTTGGCATCCGACTCACTCAGGATAGGCAGAATATGGGGCATAAGCATAAGCCTACACTGGACATTCATACTGCTGCTCCTCTTCGTGCTGCTCTTCTATCCGATAAACATCTTCGCAATATTCCTGCTACTCTTCGTCTGCGTCTTCATACACGAGACAGCCCACGCATACACGGCCCTGAGGAACAAAATCAAGGTGAAGGATATACTCCTCACGCCTCTCGGAGGGGCGACATCGCTTGACGACAACAACATAGACTACAAGCGGGAATTCAATGTAGCCGTTACGGGGCCGCTCATGAGCATCTTCCTCGGAGGCGTCTTCGGCGTGCTTGCCGCCATCTCACCTCCCGGAGCAATCGTCTTCGTGCTTCAGGAGATGTTCGTGCTGAACATAGCTCTTGGCGTGCTTAACATCCTCCCCGCGTTTCCACTCGACGGAGGAAGGGTGTTCAGGAGTTACCTCCAGAGAAAGAGGAATCAATTCGATGCAACAATGCTCACTGCCAAGCTGAGCAAGTACGTGGCCGGACTGACGATGCTCGCCTCAGTTGTGTATCTCTATTATGAGAATTTCTCCATAGATGTCAAAGCCCTCGATTTCATAATCTTCGCATTTGTCGCCATCATCCTGTATGGAGGCGCAGAGGCGGAGAGGCAGAACGCGCTGCTCAGGAGGGACACGGCAGGCCTTACGATCGCCAAGGCGATAACCAAGCAGTTCATAACTGTCTCTCCGAAAACCAGCCTAAAGGCATTGTACAAGGCAGTGGAGGATAGCGGCATGTCAACGGTTCTTACGAAAGTGGACAACAGATTCATGCTTCTGGACATATTCAGAAGGCAGCCGGTCCCGCGAAGCGCAGGAGACCTGGCGATGGAAATGCCAGTGATGAAGCCAAACACGCCGATAATCGACGCTGTGCAAAAATTGGAAGGAGTCGGGAGAGGCATAGCCATAGTCGTAAGCAGAGGAAGGCCTGTTGGCGTTATCACCCTGCAGCACATCAATGCCCTGATCTCCCTCCATCTCCTGGAGAAGAGGAGCGGCAATCATCCTTTGACTGACAGACCGGCGGCATAGATGAAGAAAGGCAAGACAGATTGCAGCAGGCAACAGAAAGGAATTTAATATTAGCTGAATACAAAATATACGCGACCGAGGGGAATAATTGCTGTACTTAAAGTCATTGACCATGCATAGGTTCAAGTCCTTCAAACACGCTGAACTCCTGTTCAGCAAGGGCTTCACCTGCGTCGTCGGGCCTAACGGCTCCGGCAAGAGCAACATCTGCGACGCGCTTCTTTTCGGCCTCGGCGAAAGCTCGCTGAGGAGGCTCAGGGCAAGGTCGTTGGACACGCTCATAATGTTTTCAAAGACATCAGGCCTCAGGAAAGCCTATGTGACCCTCGAGCTTGGAGGAGACGAGAACATAGCGATCACAAGAGGCGTAAGGTCCGATGGAAAGTCTCTCTACAAGGTCAACGGAAAGAGAATGACAAGGGCAGAGGTGCAGGAACTCGTGATGAGGCATGGCATACATGCTGACGAGACGAGCACGATCACGCAAGGCGAAATAAACAAGGTAAACGAGCTGAGCCCGAAGGGAAGGAGGGAGCTCATAGACATTGCATCTGGCATAGATGAATTCGAGAGGAAGAAGGAGGAGGCGCTCAAGGAGCTTGAGAAGGTAGGGCAGAGAATCTCGGAAGGGCAGATAATGCTTGAGGAGAGGATGGGCTTCCTGAAGGAACTCGAAACGGAGAAGGCCGCCGCTGAGAGGTACCTCCAGATGAGCACCAGGCTCAAGTCCCTGAACTACAGCATAGTGGTATCGAAAAAGCAGGAATCTGAGGCGATTTTTTCCGAATACACCAAGGCAATGGCGATAACAGACGCGAAGAAGAACGAGCTTGCGAACAAGCTGGAGGAGATGGCTAAGAGGATAGACGGCTTCAATCTCGACAGGCAGAGGTTCACGAAGGACCTGGGGGACAGCGCGAAGACCATGGGCGAGATAAACGCAAGGCTGGAAGCCGCCAAGATGGAGATAGCCAAGATCGAGATGACAAACGGCAATCGCCAGAACCTGATTGCTGGGAACGAGAAGGCGATCGGCGAGATCAAGGCAGAGGACCTCTCAACAAAAGAGACCATCTCGAAGAACGCAGCTGAGATCGACTCTCTCTCAAAGGCCGTCAAGGAGATGGAGGACAGGCTGGCGAAGAGCAACATAAATCCTGATGACGTCTCGGCAGATTTTGGAAACGTAGACGAGCTGAACGCCGTTGTCACGAAGGCCGAATCGTCTCTCGAGGCACTTAACGCAAAGATGCTTAATCTGAAGGAGGAGCTCTCCAAGTTCTCCTCAGACAAGGAATCCCTGCTCAAGGAGGCAAACGCAATCGGGGATATGGTCTCTGACCTTTCTTCGAAGAAAGCTGAGCTTAGGAAGAGACAGAAGGACGCGGAGGCGAAGTTCACAACACTCTCTTCCGCTATAAAGTCACTCGACTCGGAGACTGACTCGCTGAACAAGAGGATAGCCAATGCAGATGAATCTATAATAGAACTGAGGCTGCAGAAGGGAGCAACGCAGTCAAGAAGCGGAGCCGTCTACGATAAGATAAAGGAGAAATTCGGCAAGGACAAGGGCTTCTGCGGAAGGATATCCGACCTGTGCACCTACGACACGAGTCACTCTGCAGCAGTCGAGGCCGCCGCAGGCGCAAGGATGGACTACATAGTTGTCGAGTCGATCAACACTGCCGACAACGTGATAAAGTACCTGCGTGAAAACAGCCTGGGGAGAGCGACCTTCATACCCATGAGGGAGCTACTGCCCAGCCCGGAGCCTAAAGCGGAGAGGGATGCAAAGCCAATCCTTGACGTGATAGAATTCGATCCAAAATTCAAGAACGCCTTCGGTTTTGTCTTCAACAACACATACCTTGTAAACGACTCGGAACACGCAAAGAAGATAGGCATAGGGAAGCACAGGTATGTCACAACGTCGGGGGACCTGCTTGAACAGTCAGGGGTAATGTCAGGGGGCTCGATGCAGAAAAGGACCTCTGTGGCGAACATAGAGAAGCAGCTCAGGGATCTGACGGAGAGCTCGATAGCAATGAAGAGGAGCCTGAGCGAGAAGACGGAGCAGCTTTTCAAGCAGAGGAAGGAGGCAGCGTACGCAGAAGCGGAGCTGAAGTCCGCAGAGCAGGAACTAATCACGCTAGAGAATGAAATGAGGAAGCACGAGGAGCATAGGTCCTCGATATCCAAGAGCCTGAAGAACGCAGAGGAGCGGGGGGAAAGGTTAGCAAGGCAGATACTTGATCTGGACGCGGCGCACAAGAGGCAGCAGGAAGAGCTCGATTCTGCCAGGGAGAGACTCTCAACGGCCTACAACAAGACCGTCGAGATATCGAAGCAGTTGGCAAAGCACGGCATGAGCAAGGAAGACCTTGAAAGGCTGGAGGCCATGCGAAAGGAGGCAGAGTCGACGAAGATAAGGAAGGCCGAGATGCAGAAGGAGAACCAGATGCTCGAGCGCAAGGTATCGGAGCTCAGGAAGCAGGCGGCCGAGAGGAGGAAGGCCATAGACGAGGCGAAAAAGCAGCTCAAGGATGCGGAGAAGAAGCTCAGGGAGCTGGACATCTCGAAGAAGGACATAGAAATGCAGATAACCTCCGACAATGAGACTAGCAAGAAGATTTACGGGAGAATAAGCGGGCTTGACGTCGATATCGCAAAATTGACTGCGGAACACTCAAAGACCGGATCCGAGCATTCAAACCTCGATAGGCAACTGGGGGAACTGAAGCTCAGAAGAAGCCAGGCAGAGACGAGGATCGCAGACTTCAAAGCCGAGCTCGCGGTCTACAAGGAGGCCATGGAGCCTCTCAAGGAGAACATGGCAGAGATGGAGAAGGAGGTGATAGTGCTCAACGCGAAGATATCGGAGCTTGGCAATGTCAACCTGAAGGCGCCAGAGATGTTCGAGGAAAAGAAGAAGAACGCCGACGAGGCGCTTTCTAAGGTCGAGACGCTGGAGAACGAGAGGCACGCGGTGCTGAGGATGATCGAGGAGATAGACTCAAAGAAACTGCAGACATTCATGGCCACACTCAACGAGGTAACTAAGAACTTTTCAAGGCTCTACAACTTCATCTTCCCGGGCAGCGCCTCGATAATGCTCGAGAACCAGAAGGACCCATTCAACAGCGGCCTAGAAATAATCGCCACAAACGATAACAGGAGGAGGGTGATAAGCTCGATGTCCGGAGGGGAGAAATCATTGCTCTCGCTCATACTCATATTCTCGATACACATGTGCAAGCCTTCCGGCCTATATCTCTTCGACGAGGTCGACGCTGCGCTTGACAAGGAGAACTCCAAGAAGCTATCCCAGCTCATAAAGGAGATGAGCAAGAACGCGCAGTTCGTCGTGGTGAGCCACAATGATTCACTGATAGTCAATGCCGACACAGCCATAGGCGTAGCGAAGTCCAACGACGAGTCGCGAGCCGTTGGAATAGAGATATCCAGCATAGTCAACAGGAAGCAATAGGCGATGCACTGGCACAGAAGAAGAAAGACGCGAACAACAATCTCATATACGCCCTATACGCGGCGCTGATGCTATCCATAATCGGCTATGTACTCTCGGGACTGGAGATCCTAGGGGCATTGGCCTTTGTCCTTATCCTAGTGACAGTTGCAGTGGAATTCCGGTCCAGCATCAAGGCCGAGGGCGGCAGGAAGACCCTCGTTGATGTTGTAATGGCGGTAACTGCGGCAATCATAATATTCTGGCTGATACCTGCCGCAATACTCCAGACAAATTCCCCGATAAACGTCGTTGCCAGCTGCAGCATGCTTCCGACTCTTCATAGGGGAGACGTCGTGCTGCTGCATGGAATTCCAAACATGACCACATTCCTTTCCAAACACAACATTCCAGTCGTGAATGTATCCCAGGCGCAATTTTCCGGGATGGTAAGCAACATGCAGGGCGAATTCGCGCAGCCATTCGCCTACTTCAACGGCAATCCTTCTGAAATATCCTCGATAACAGGCTCTTCCAGTCCTTCCGGGTTCGGCTTCTACAGCCTCGAATGCATAGCAAGATCCAGCCCATCGATGTATGGGCAGTGCAGCACAAATCAGCAAAACAATCTTATCAAGTACGGATACTCCACAGCCAGGCTCGTTACTCCGGAAGGCAACAAGAGCATAGTGTACGTCCCAAGCATAACGATAGCCAACACTACAATCGCAGAGAATTACAGCAATCCGATCATAGTCTACAAAACCACAAGCGTGGACTACTTCACAGGAGACATAATACACAGGATATTCGCGGCCATGAATGTGGACGGCAAGTACTACATCCTGACGAAGGGCGACAACAATCCCATCCTTGACATAGAGTCGTTGAACTACCCTGTAAACTCCTCCGACGTGATAGGATACGTAGTAACTGACGTGCCATACCTGGGTTTTCCATCCCTCATAATAAAAGGCCAGGTAGGCAATGTGCCCGGATGCAACCAGACCATTGTGAGGAATTAACTATTCCTTCACCGACTTCATGCAGAGCCCCTTGTAGCCCCTCTCCCCAAAGAAGATGGGATAGAAGCTGTCTTCGCTTCTTACAATCCTAGGCCCGTCTTTCATCAGCGGCTGCCCTTTTCTGACAAGCCTGTAATTCCTTATCGCAAAAGGCCTCCCGGTTCTCTGAATGAAGCCCGTAACCCTATAGACCTCTTTCTTCGTCTTCAGGCGCTTTCCCTCCCCTATGTTCTCTATGGTCTGCCTTACCAACATCGAAACGTCCTTTACGCTCCTCTTCTTATAAAACTCCAGACTTATGCCCTTTTCAGCAAAATCTATCAGTGAATGGCCTTTTGCTATCTCCCTGCCCATCAGGACGATGTTTTTTATCGGGACCCTGAGCCTGGCCTCATTCAGGCTCTTCCTTTTTGTCACTATCACTGTATCAGCCATGTCTGCATGGGTGGAATGTATATCTATGACGTAATCGTATCCTTCAATCTCTTTCAATAGCCTATAAGCCATTCTCTCTTCGACATTGCCATTTCTCTTCCCCGGAAAGCACCTGTTTCCATCGGTGTCTACAAATCTTCTCCTGATACTTATGGCTCTCTCATTTGCTATTATGGCCTTGACCGATGCGCATTCGACACCCTCCCTTCTTAGCCTATTTATCACCTTCATTCCTATCACCTCATTTCCGTGAAGGCATCCAACCAGGCAGATCCTTTTCTTTCCGTTTCCAAATTCCATTATTTTCAAGCAAACACCACACTACTAACCGGGTCGGAGCAGCGAAACTATTACTATCGAGTCGCCTCTATTCCTGTTTATCCTGAGCGAACTAAAGAGCCTTTCTGTTTCTTCGTCAACTCTGGGCACAGTATCGTTCAGCGCAGTCTCGTACGTCCTCTGCTCCCTGAACTCAGAATCCTCGTATCTTCGCATCCCAAGCCTCTTCGCTATTTCCAGGCCGAGACTGTGTGCATGTTCGTTATGCCCAAGCGTTACCGAAGGATAGACGCCGCCATTGGGGTACATCCTTCCCACCAGCCTCTTCGTAGCCATGTAGATAAGTGGATTCTGGGTCCTCATCGAGAGCACGTCTGGACTATTCTGGCCGATGGCCTGCGAAAGAGCCTCCTTGAAAAATCCGCGCCCCTGGTGCTCCTTCTCCACCACTATCCCCCTCAGGTAAAGCACCGATAGCTGCCTTTCCCTGCCGACTCCGTTCCCTGGCGTGACTTCTATCATGTCATAGCTGGCAAAGCCAACAGGAGCGCCCTCGACCTTAAGCAATTGCAAAATGTTGGAGCCCATAACGTGCTCCTTTACCGATTCATCTGATATGTCGGTTCCGAAGCCGTTCCTCGTGCTTCTCGCGAGGCTCTTCAGCAATCCATGATCAATACTTCTGGGGTCGGCCGGCAGGACCTCTGCTGCCCTCGTTCCTGCAATCGCTACTCTAACGTCCTTTGTTTTCATTCACATCTACCACTTGTTTCAAGGAGAATCAAATATCCGAACGAAGAATTAGGGAACCGATTTCCAATGCATTCTGTAACCAACAGCTGAATTTTAGATATGCCACCGTGCCGTCTGGTTACTCTGTCTCATCTTAATCAGAAAAAGATTTGCAAAGCCAGGTATAAATACCTAATGTACAGATCCGGATGCAGCTGCCTCCTGGTCGCTGCTCGCCGCTCTTCCATTGAACTGTGCGCATAACTTGCTGTAAGTATCGATGTTGCCTATATCGAACCATTCTCCCTTCTGCACTATTCCCCTGACCTCCTCCTTGCCGATCAGCCACTTTAGGAAGAAACCAGGCGCATCAGGGTTGTTCTGCCCAGCGAGATACTCCTCAAATCTCGCAAGAGCCTCCTTTGGATATATGTATATGCCTGTGCTGGCCATCGTGGAGGTAGGGGCAACAGGCTTCTCCTCGAACTCCTTTATGGTACTGCTCTCCATCTTAACTATCCCGAATCTCGAGGCTTCGCCCAAGGATCCTACATCATGCACACATACGGTCGGCTTCCTGCCTTCCCTCGCAAAGCCCTTTATGGCTTCAGAAACGCTTGAGCTGTAGAAGTTGTCTCCGGCTATGATTATCAGGTCGTCAGCCACTCCTGCCTTCTCTATCGCAAACCTGATGCCCTTTATGGCGCCGAATTTCTCGCCGTTGTGGAGCGCAGGCTCAACTACCAGCTCAAGCTTCTTCCGGATCCCAGAGGCTGACTTGTTGTTCGCCCAGTATCTGAACTGCTCTGCGAACTTCATGTTCGTCGATATTATTATCCTGTTTACCTCAGGCGCGTCTGCGAGGTCGTCTACAATGTAATCAAGTATCGGCCTTCCGCCTATCGGGAGAAGGGGCTTCGGTACAAATAACGTTATCGGCTCAAGCCTTGTGGCGAAGCCTCCGCATAATACAAGCGCGTCCATCAATACACCATTATGATATCATACTTTATCATATTTTATATCTTTTGGCGATAGGAAACCGCAGTGTATTTTCCCATGCCACAAGCAATATCGGACTTCTAGGACATTTGCTCAGAGCCCCAGAAGGGAATCGAACCCTCGACTTTTTGTTTACAAAACAAACGCTCTGCCACTGAGCTACTGGGGCACTTGCGGTAGTTATATCCAGAATAAGGTTAATATTGCTTTATTCTTCGTCACTGCAAGCGCAACGTCCGGCCTGGCTGCCGAACCGTTCAAATTATGATGCCCAGTCCATGGTAGTTATTTTGAAAGCTTAGTCCTCTCTCTCGCAACGACAACCCGTACCTTTCCTACGTCCTTTACGAAGTGCCTTCCCCTCATGAGCAGGTTCTTCTCTATTTTCTTAGGCCTGAATACCGCAGACAGGTAGAGCATCGCCTTCTCGACATCGAACTCCTTGCATGAGAAGATGTCCACAGAGGCGTGCCTCTGTTCCTTCCATGTGTGTATGGTTATGTGTGACTCTGCAATAAGCACGAACGCCGATATTCCTCCCTTGTCAAAAGAGTCAGGCTTTCCAGCGTATGGTATTATCTGCGGAGCGGTTATCTTGTGCATGCCTATGAGTGCAGGCATCTCGTCAAGTACCTTGAAGATCATCTCCTTAGATGCCAATGCGTTTTCATCGCAACCTGTCAAATCCAGTGTAAGGTGTGGTCCCAACATATTGTTTTCCTCATTCTATGAGCGTGATATGGCGCAGGCTAGCAGTTGCTATTGCCTTGCTACCGAGTGAAGAAGAAGCGAAAGAATGCTCTCCTGTTACCGGAGACGCGTTCCATTGTGTTTTGTTGAACATCTTTATCTTATCCTAGTTTTATGATTATTTTGTTTTTCGTTTGCCTGTTTTTCTAAGACTATTAAAAAAATCAAGTATTTAAATCTAATTGTTTTGGCGTTTGTATTGGAATAACAGCGTTTTCACCGCGTACCGTTTTTTGTTAACGCAGGAAGCAATAATAATGTCCTGAGGCCCTTATTGTCTGTTGCATGATGCGATGAAGACAAGCGATCTGGAGAGGAAGCTTCCTGCCGAGGCCATAGAGAGCATCTCGAAGAGAGGAATAGCGGAGCTCACGCCTCCGCAGGCCATGTCGATAGAAAAAGGCCTGCTCTCAGGAAAGCACATGCTCGTCGCCGCGCCTACTGCCAGCGGCAAGACGCTGATCGCGGAGATGGCCATGCTCAAGGCGGTAATCTGGGAGAGGCGAAAGGCTGTCTACGTAGCTCCCATGCGCGCCCTCGTCACTGAGAAATTCAACGATCTCAAGAAGGACTACCCATATCTCAAGGTTGCGATGTCGATAGGCGACCTGGACTCCCTTGACGAATGGCTGGACAAGTATGATGTCGTCTTCGTCTCCACCGAGAAGCTTGACAGCCTTATCAGGCATGGATTGGACTGGCTTGACTCTGTAGGTGTCTTCATCTTCGACGAGGTGCACATGCTTGACGATGTCTCAAGGGGCCCCACGCTAGAGATACTGATGACCAAGCTCAAGCGCCTCAGCCCGCATGCGCAGGTCATAGCGCTCAGCGCAACAATAGGCAATGCCAAGGAGATAAGCAAATGGCTTGGCGCGGAACTTGTGGCCAGCGATTACAGGCCGGTCCCGCTGCGGAAGGGGATAATAGTCGACGGAAAGATACTCCTGGGAAAAGACGAGGAGGAAAGACTTGGGGGAAGCAACAGGATCGCCGAGCTGAGAGCGACGGAAGACACATTGCAGAGGGGAAAGCAGCTGATAATCTTCTACGCCACAAGGAGGAACGCTGAGTCAGGCGCCGAGAAGGCCGCAGCGGTGGTGGGCAAGGCGCTGAAGCCCGAGGAGAAAGAGTCGCTGAAGAAGCTTTCCGAAGAAATTCTGAATGCGTTGGACAAGCCCACCCTGCAGTGCGAAAGGCTTGCAAGACAGGTCGAGAACGGCGTCGCATTCCACCACAGCGGGCTTGTCAATAAGCAGAGGAATCTGATAGAGGAGGCATTCAGGGACGGCAGATTGAAAGCAATCTGTGCAACTACTACACTGGGCTATGGTGTAAACCTGCCTGCCCATACTGTAGTCGTCAGGGACACGAGCAGGTACAGCGGCGAGGAGGGAAGCCAGAAGATAGGCGTCAACGAGGTGCTCCAGCTCTTCGGAAGGGCCGGCAGGCCGAAGTACGACAAGGAAGGCAGGGCGCTCCTGATAGCCAAGAGCGTAGATGAAGCCGATTTCCTACAAAAGATGTACATAGACTCGAAGCCGGAGGAGATAACATCAAAACTGGGGGTCCTACCTGTATTGAGAACGCATATACTCGCATTCGTCGCATCGGGCTTCCTCACTCGAAGCGACTCGATGCTGGGTTTCCTCTCGGAGACCTTCTACGGCTTCCAGTATTCTGACAGGGGAGGCATAGCGCAGATACTCGACGACATACTCGCAGAGCTTGAGGAGTGGAAGTTTGTCGAAAGGAATGGGGGAGCCTACAGGGCCACGAAGATAGGCGCCAAGGTAAGCGAACTCTACATAGATCCTGTCTCTGCGAAGTGGATCCTAGACTCTATTCCGAAGGTTGACGACGAGGTCTCAGGCCTCTTCATGATGACGAATACGCAGGAGATGAGGCCTTACTCGAAAGTGACAGAGGAGGCGGAGCTGGAGATGCACAAATATTATCCTATGCTGAAGCAGCCAGGCGACCTCGAGTCATACTATGAGCCCGAGAGGCCATTCAGCACAGCGCTCATGCTCCGCGACTGGATATCCGAGAGAAGCGAGGCGGAGCTGCTCAAGAAGTACGGCGAAACTCCCGGCTCCCTTTACACAAAGCTCTCCAATGCTGACTGGCTTGCCTACTCGAGCATGGAGCTTGCCAAGCTGATGAAGGCAAGGTACACAACGCTACTAGAATTGCGTGTTAGGTTAAGGTACGGCATAAAGAAGGAGCTCCTGGATCTGATTCGCCTTGAGCAGGTGGGAAGGGTGAGGGCAAGGATGATGTATGCGGCAGGGATAACAAAGGTATCGGAACTCAGGAAAGAGGGGGCTGAGCAGAAGCTGGAGAGGCTTTTCGGCAAGGAGATTGCCAAAAAGATCTACGGCCAGGTAGCCGCCTTTGCAGATTAGCCACTCTTCCTAGCTACAATAACCAACGCATTTGCAAGCGTATTCCGCGTCCCTGCCTGTTCGGCGATATGGCCATGGAACAATGTTGCCTTGGCCAATGCGTCTGGGCTCTCGTCAACCGCGAATCCGCATGAAGAAAGAAATTTTTCAAATCGCCTATCCTTCCTCCGAAGCATTGACATTATGTCCATATGCACATCATGGATGGCTATCAGCGCCCCTTCTTCCTTCAACAGTCTCCTGGCTTCTGCAAGTATCAGCTGAGAATCCGATCTGCCTAGCGAGGGATCGGTGAAGACGCGATGGGCGTGCAATTCATCATAACCAGGCTCGAGGTCAAGCTGCCTTGCATCCTTCCTGTGCATGCGGACATGTCCAATATTTAGGCGGGCGCATTCTGCCTCTGCGTATAGAATTTTCGCATTGCGTGTGTGTAGTCCTAGCGTTCTCTCAAGGCTGCTCTGCTCAATGGCCAAGTCTACACCATCATAAGCGGTGTTCTTCTGGAAGTTTGCCATAAAATGGGCGAAGTTGTCATACTGGAGCGGCCTTCCTCCATGGCCTATTTCCAGTATCCTTCTTCTCGCCTCCATTCAATCTCCAATATCGTATAGGAATTTTTGATATTTAAGGGCGCTACACTCCGTACTGCAGTGTTTTGGCAGCTGTTTCGGTTTTATGGTAGGTTATCCTCGAAGCCGATAGCTTTTAATAGTTAATCCTATCATCTACTAATCACCGATATTACGGGAAAAGGCGAATAAAATGGGAATATTTGATAAACTAGGGCAGACATTTGGCTCGCAAAAGGGCATGAACATCGAGGAATACATGAATTCTGCTGAGATGGAAGACGTAGACCTGCTTCACGAACCTGCAGACATGTACATAAAGCCAGTAACGATAACGAGCGAGAGGGACATAGAGCCTATAGAGCAGGAGGTGGTGAAGAAGAACATCATACTTCTAGACATAACGGAGCTCAACAAGAGGCCAAACACGAGGAATACCATCATATCGAACCTCAAGGCCTTCGTTGACAAGATCAACGGGGATATAGGCCAGATCGATGAGAACAGGATCCTCATAACGCCTAGCAAGGTAAAGATAATAAAGAGGAAGAAGGCGGGAAGCAAGTAGGCTCTCCTACTTCAGCGCAGTTATGATGGCATGGAGCTCGCTCCTGTTCAACTGCGCCCTCCTTACCATCTTTGTGAAGACATTCTTCACTGCCTTTCTATTCCTTATTTTTTTTCCTTTTGTCATTCTTTCAAAAGTCAGCATCAGTATATCGAGTTCTCTGGCCGAAGGCCTTTCCGGACTTGCCCTTTCATAGCCATCGAATCCTTTTCCAGCAAACTCATATAGGAGGATTGCAAGCGCGTGCGAGATGTTGAGAACAGGATAATCGGGATTCGAGGGTATGTGCACAAGCATGTCGCACTTCTCCAATTCCTCCCTGTCCAATCCCCTGTCGTCCCTTCCTATCACCAATCCCATCACGCCCTCCTTCCTGAGATCCTCCTTGACTTTCTTCATTGCGCCTTGGACAGTGTACTCATGCTCATTCAGCCTCTCTCCCCTTCTCCATATTCCTGAGGTTCCCAAGACAATGTCGCATCCTGATATCGCCTGGTCGAACGTGCCATAGGTTTTTGCGTTTTCCAGCAGGCCAACCGCGTGCTTCGAGAACATGACAGATTTCCTTCCCTTCAGGTCCGCACGGGGATTTACAAAAAACAGTTTTTCAATGCCGAAATTCTTCGCCACTCTGGCGATGTAGCCTACGTTCATCTGGTATTTCGGGTCTACTATTATCAGCTTTATCTTCATGGTCTCTAATTCTCACCATAGATATTAATATTGATCCATGTGCGAGGTCAAAATCGGGATCTTCGCTAAGATCTTGTCGCGTCCGCCTCCCAAAATCCCGTACGGCGAACAGGGAGGCCCTGAGAAAATCTGCAGCAGCGGCGCCTCCAAGGCAGTGCTGGCCTCAGATTCCTTCGCGCTTCTCCTTGCTTTTGAACTCCCTGATCATTGCATCAAGCTCGCCGCGCAGGCCGAACTCATCGGCGATGCCGTAGGCGATGTCATCGGCGCCTCCAGCATTCACTCTCTTCTGCAGCAATGTCTCAACGCTCGGCCTCAGCGGCGCGAGATCCTTTGGCGTAATGTTCTCGCCGTCAAACAGGGTGTTGTTCATGAATACCAGTTCAAATATTTCGCCAAGAGGCTTCCCATCCCTGACCATCCCATACACTGCATTGAGCAGATCGCCCCGTGCATCATGCGCTATCCCCACAATGCGCGCGAAGACCAGCGCGTCGGCGAGATGGCGCCTCTTCCTGCCATCATACAGAAAGTCCTTTTCCTGGTCTATTATGCGAGCCGTCTGGAGTTCTGCCCCGGGCTTAAGCGCTCCCATCTCCTCCTGCTTCAGGCCGACTATGGTCAGTATGCCGATTATGCCCTCGATGTCATCCATCGAGACGCTATCCTCCGCAAGCGTGGCGTTTATCTTGGCTATGGCATAGGGCTTCAGCGCACTCTTCTCTGCCTTGGACAGGTCAAGCAGGCCGAGCACTAAGGCTACGCTTGCGGCATCGCCATACTCAAACAGACGCGCCGTGGAATCCAGCAGGCCCGCAGGCAGCCTTTCAGCCTGCGCCTGTTTTCCCTTTGCGCCGCCTTCAACTGTTTCCGCACGCCTCATCATGATGGAGAAGCCCTGCTGCCCCGCGCCTCCTGCAACGCTTCCGGCATCATAGGTACACGACCCCAATGCAATGCTGACGGCCGCCATCGATGTCAGCGCCGCCCTCCTAAGGCCTGTCAATTGCCTGTCTAATCTCTCCTTCCTTGCAACTTCCATGCTCTTATCTTGGTTTCCCTGATTTATAAAAGCGGATGTCCGGATGACGCACAGCAAAGTCTGTGGCCATGCCTGCCTTAACTGCCTGGACGCTGCGGCTTCTCCCGATCAGGGAAGAACCGTCTAGACCTGCCAGGAACCGCAAGACGCTTTCAAATGAAAATCCCGTTGGAGTGAGTTGAACACTCAACCTGCCGGTATCTTCCTTGGAAGCTTGTTTCCAAGATTGCAGGCTACAGCCGGCCGCTCTGCCATTGAGCTACAACGGGATTAAAGGGATTTTGTAGTGTTATCTATTTATATCTTGTTTTAGCTCGTAAATTTCTTCGATTTTTCCTATTTATCTGTTTTTATATTTATCCATTTTATATGAAATGCCAAAAGGGGAGTCTGTAGATGCCAGCAGCGAAGAGAAAATCCGTCTTCAACAAGGAAGAGAAGGAGATTGAGCAAAGCGAGGAGGAGATATACCAGAACATGAAGAGGGAAAGGCTCTACATCCCGCTAACCTTCTACTATATCAAGGACCTTCTCCGCGACCTGGCTAACCACAAGAACTTTCCGGATTCCGTTCTTTCCGTATTCGCAATGGTGAGCGTGGCGATAGCCTTTCCGTTCTACCCCTTACTCATCCTGATACCGCTGATACTCATAGTATTCTTCCTCTCAAGGCTTCATCCGCTCGCCGGACTCCTTGGCCTCCTCTTCTTCACCTTTCCAATGTTCGTCTACCAGGCGCCGCTGCTCG
The DNA here is from genome assembly GCA_027314605.1 of Microcaldota archaeon. Classification (GTDB taxonomy): domain Archaea; phylum Micrarchaeota; class Micrarchaeia; order Micrarchaeales; family CABMGC01; genus JAJZIZ01. Next base: position 10,729 of record DAHVAM010000006.1, on the reverse strand, counting down.
GATGGCTCTACCTGATATTTCTTGCCGCAGCGCTGTTTGTGGGATACAAAAACACCGACACCATAGCAGTGACCTACGCCCTTGCCATGCTTCCGTTCTCCTACCTGGGGTTCATAACGGAAGTGCCCGCTTTCGTGATGAGCGTCCTCTTCCTGGGATTCAAGAGAGGAATCATCGTGACAGTGATAGCATTGCTACTGATCCCAATAATCTCCGGACTGACAGGACTGACTAACACAGCTCCATTCGTATACAACCAAGCCGGATTCAGGAATCTTATCGGCAGCTCCCCTCTCGTCCAATTCCTCACGCCTTCAAGCAGCGCGCCTGCACTCGCAGGTTTCGGCCACGCCTTCAGCTCCGCCTTCTCCAACTTCATAAACTTCAATGTCTCGGGCAACATATTCAACGGCATCGGGCTGGCGATCCTGGCGCTCGCATACAACATAGAGATAACGGGACTGCAGATAGTCGTCTGGCTGATAGTCGTCTTCGCTATCGTAAACCATGTCCTAAAAAGCAGGTCAGGCTACAGGGGCACAGAGGCCGGACTGTACAGCGTAGTCATACTCCTAACATATGCCTTCCTGATATACGTCTCCGGCTTCCAGCTCAATCCGGCTGCCCTGTTCGGTTTCGTGCTGACCTCCCCGATAATCTTCGTCCTTGAGCTGAATGATGTCAACATAGTTAGGGCGCTGGAGGTGATGAAGAAGGACTTTATAGGAAAGTTCGGGGAGGCGTTTGAGGACCTCACTTCGGGAACCCACGAGACATTGAATGACATAGGCGACTATGTAGAGACAAAGAAGGAGCTGACAGAGGCGATACTGGAGCCTATAGAGCACATGGAGATTGCAGGAGCGTACAACATAAAGCCTGCGAAAGGAATACTCCTTTTCGGGCCTCCGGGCACTGGAAAAACGCTCATCATGCGCGCACTTTCAAATGAGATACGCGCAAAGTTCTTCTACGTCAAGACCTCCTCGATAATCTCGCCTTACGCAGGCGAAGGAGCCCAGATGCTCACCAAGATATTCAATATGGTCAAGAAGAGCCCTCCGGCGGTCCTCTTCTTCGACGAGATAGACGGGATAGCGGGCAAGAGGGAATCACAGCAGAGCGAAGAGGCCAAGATACTCCTCTCGATGTTGCTTGCGGAGATGGATGGGTTCCAGAGGATGCAGGGCATAGTGGTGGTGGGAACGACAAACGTCCCGCAACTTCTCGACCCGGCGATTCTACGTCCCGGAAGGTTCGACAAGGTGATATACATGCCATTGCCTGACAAGGACGCAAGGGTGGCGGTCTTCGAGTACTACTCAAGAAAGTATCCGTTCGCATCCGATGTCGATTATGAAAAACTATCAAGCATAACGCAGAGGTTCTCCAATGCCGACATAGCGAACGTGTGCGCCGAGGCGGCAAGGCACGTCGCAGAGATCGCTCTCAAGAAATCGCAGATACTGAAGATAGAGACAGACGACCTCATGCGCGTGATAAAAGGAACAAGGCCTTCCACCTCCATAGGCAGGCTGGGGGAGTACGAGAAATTCAGAATGGACTTCGAGAGGAGAATGTACCGGGAGGGCGAGGCCGAGAAGAAAGAGAAGATGGCGATAGACGACGTTGTAGGACTCGCCGACGCAAAGAAGGCACTCTACGAGGCCCTTGAGGTCCCTATCCTGCATCCGAAGCTCGTCAAGGAGTATGACATAAAGAACATAACCGGGATACTCCTCTTCGGGCCTCCAGGCGTTGGCAAGACGATGCTCATGACTGCGGTCTCGAATGAGATAGGCGAGTACAAGATGATCAAGCTCTCGGGAACCGACCTTGTCAAGGGAGGATATGACATGGCCGCCGAGACGATCTCTGACGTCTTCAACAGGGCAAAGGAGAACACCCCTTCAATCGTCTTCGTAGACGAGGTGGACTCCCTGGTGCCTAAAAGGGAGAATGCCGCTGAGACGGATGTCAGGATAACAGCCGAGTTCCTCAAGCAGTTCGACGAGCTTAAGGAGACTGAAGGGATCGTGCTTGTCGGAACTACCAACAGGCCTGACGCGATAGACCCGGCGATGATACGTCCCGGAAGGTTCGACAAGCTGATCTTCGTCGGCGCGCCAAGCAAGGACGAGAGGGCCGAGCTCTTCAGGAGAAACCTCGAGAAGGCTCCATGCGAGCAGATAGACTACGAAAAGCTGGCTGCAGCCACAAACGGGTTCACCGGCGCAGACATAGTGAATGTCTGCAGCGAGGCCAAGATGGCAGCGCTGGAGGCGAGGATCAATAGCTCCAAGGAGGAGCGGATAACAAACGAGAGCCTGCTCCAAATCATAAAGGCAACAAGGCCTTCTGCTCCCGATTCTGTTTTCGGCAGGTACCAGGCATTCCTGTACCTTCATGGCAGGGCGTGAATCATTCTTTCTCAGGCGTCCTTCCCGAATGCAGGTAAACGTAGATCAGTATGGCTGCAATCGCGGCTATGAGTATGGCGTAGAGGACTATCTTGTAGGCGTTGTATATACTGGAGAAATAGCCCAGTACCTCTCCCTGGAGGGACTGCGTCGAAACGAAGGAAAAGGAGAACTGCGATAGCGGTTCTCCGGAGAACCACGAGAACGTGGTCAAATTCTTGTAATCGCCAAGCGAGGAAGGGGAAGGCAGGTCTGGCAAAGGATACACCATCAGGATCTGCGACCTCTCAGGTATTACCAGATTGAGCCTGACGTTTGACGGCAGTGCCTGCCCGTTCACTGTGTCTATGAAATTGAAGACGCTGTCATTGAACGTGTATTCAAACTTCCGCGGCGCTATGTTCCTGACTGTAGTGACGTTGTTGACATCATAGCTCATTGTCAGAAGCGCCTGCCCGCCGCCGAACTGGCTGACCAGCGGGCCGGGAAGGAAGGTGAAGCCATAAGTGCTGCGCTTCTGGCTGACTATGTGCTGCGTGAGCAGATTTGTATAGAGTATGTTCTGCCAGTCGCTGAGCGAGAGGCCTATGGCGTCCCTGTTCTGCGTGTATTGCAATACCGACGCGTTGCTCACGTAAAGGTTGAAGGTCTCTATCACGTGTGCGCTGCTGTTGCCGCTAAGGATTACCGTGGTGTTGACAAAAGTTATGTTGTAGAACGCATGCGAGCTTCCTAGAAGTAGCAATGAGAGCAGGGGCATCAGAAGGTATCGCAGTCGCATTCAATCTCCTAAACAGGCATTAGATACTCTATTCATGTTTTTATATATTTTTCCCTTCGGCGCTGTCAATCCCAGAGCCTGTAGAACTCCTTCCTCAGCATCTCGATCTTCTCCCTTTCCCGTATTACCTCTATATGCTCCACATTCTTGTGCATTCCGCTGTAGGTGAGGTTGGCTGAGCCGTGTATCGCCTCGTTCTCGCTTATGTACATCTTGGCGTGAACGAATCCTCGGGGAACCTTGACCTCCATCTCATACTTCTTCAGCTTGAAAGCCACTAGCGCAACCGCCAGGATTATCGCAGACACGACGATAACAAAAATTGTGAGGAGCCTTGCGGTGAGACTGAGGTAATCGACGGAGAGGACCAGGAGGGAGACTGCAGAGAGCATTCCCAATGGCTTCTTTTTTCTAAGTATTCTCTTTGCTTCGGGGTCCATCGATGAGGACAAAATCTTGATCTTCTTCCCGTCAGAGTTCTCCATGAGGAATCTTGCATAGTAGCCGTCTATGTAAGGCGAGACTATGAGTATCTCCCTCCCCCTGCGTATGAGCCCCTCTGCGAACTTGTAGCATTGCTGCCCTGAGTAATAATCCGGTTTCCCAAAGAGCCCCATGCCTTGATTTAGGATATTGCCCTAGATAATCTTTTCGTTCCGCCGGGGCGATACTGTAAGATATATAATCTGCCGCGTTCATGGATATTTAGGTGCAGGATTGCCAAAAAGACTTTCAGAGATAGCGTTGCAGGAGGCGAAGGACGAGATAACAGACTACACCGTCTACAAGCGACTCTCTGAAACCGAGACCAGTCCTAAGCTGAAGAAGATGTTCTTCGACATATCGAAGATGGAGAACAGGCACTACAACTTCTGGATGGGATACGTAAAGGGCAAAACTGTAAAACCCTGCTTCCTGAAGGTAAACTACGTACTGCTCCTCCGCAGGCTCTTCGGGGCGTCGTTTGTTGTAAAATACCTCGAGGGCAGCGAGGCGGCGGCCATAAGGAAGTACAGCGCCCTGGAACCCAGGATTCCGAAGAAGGACAAGAGAGAGTTTGCGAGGATTGTCAAGGACGAGGAGGAACATGAGCAGGCATTCGCAACGCACATAGGCGGAGCGTATGTCCGATACATCTCATTCATAGTCCTAGGGTTGGCCGACGCGCTGGTCGAGATAGCGGGGATACACGCAGGCTCTCTAGGCATATACAACTCGACGTTCCTCACCGGGCTTGCAGGCATAGTGGCCGGCGCAGCAGCATCGCTTTCCATGGCCTCTGCGGCCTACGCGCAGGCAAAGCAGGGCTTCAGGGGCTCAGCAAGGATTGCCGCAGCCTACACTGGCGTATCATACTTCATCAGCGCTGTCATTCTCGCGTCGCCTTACTTCATAACCGCTGACAAGGTTGGCGCGCTCGGCATCTCGCTTGTCCTCGGGATGTGCATCATAGCCTTCGTCAGCTGGTACAACTCCATACTCTCGGCAACAAGCCTGAGGAAGGACTTCTCCGAGCTTGCGGTGATAATGCTAGGGGCGACAGTGGCGCTATTCCTTCTGGGACTTGCGATACGCGCGGTATTCGGGATAACTATCTAATCTTCAGGGAGCAGTATATCCGGATGTCCAGGAACTCGTGTAAACGACGTTTACGGGCGCTCCGTTATTGAGGTTTCCGGAATAGTCGTTTGCGTTGCCGTTCAGCGGCCACCATCCTACAAGATTGTTGAGATTCAGCGGCACCCCGCCTATTCCTTCCTGATAGAGCGCAGTGACCTCATTCGCGGAGAGTGACGCATTATAAAGTTGGACATCAGCCATGCCGCCAGTGTACGCATTGGTAGCTGTTGGCAGATTTGTAAGCCCCATCCCGACAGCTACTATTGAATTAGGCATCGCAAAGCTGCTCGAGACAGGACTGTATACCAATACTCCATCGTCATAAACCTTGAACTGAGTAGAAGATCCTCCAACCACTGTAAGGAATGACCATGTGTTCAACATCGAACTTGTGCTTCCGGCATTCAGATTAGGCGCGCAACCGCCTCCAGGCCCGGCAAAAGCAACGCCATACGGATTACCGGGGTTAATCCTAAAACCAAAGCAGTTGGTGGAGAAGATGGCTCCAAAAGTGTTGGCCGTAGGTTCAATCCATACTGAAATGGTAAACCCGTTTGCCAATGAGCTAAATGATGGATTCAGGATTATTATGTTGGATGCACTGACCCCGTTGAACCCTGCTACATATTGGGGGAGTTCGTTGTTGCACGTCCCTTCGAGGTTTATGAATGAAGTTGTTCCAGGCCCCTGAGGCCTGTAAACCTGGCATGCGCCTGCGGAAACCTTCGGAGCAAGGTTGGCGGAGTTGAAGAATCCCAGCCCAAACAACGCGCCGAGCACGACAGCGATGATAAGGATCGCCCAGCCGTAGGTCATCAGGTATTCCATCGCCGACTGAAGCTTCCTGCTCTCCATACTTTAAAAGTGATAATAATCTTTATATTCTGTGGGGTTCTAGGATAAGACGGGAAGCCGCATGGATGAACGCAGCCTTTATCTCCTGGAAGAGGCGATCCTCGAGACGCTGGAGAGCAAGCTCACCTCGCTAGAAACTCCCGAAGAGGCGCTCGCCCAGGTCGAGCGGATAGCCAAGACGATAAATCCGTCGATCACCCCTGAAGAGATCAAGAAGGTTGCGGCAGACATAAATGCGTTCGGCCCGGTACAAAAATATCTGGTCAACGAGGATGTTGAGGACATCATGGTCAACAACATCAGGAACATCTTCCTTTTCACAACGGCAGGCGGCGCTGTCAAGGCGCCAGAAAGGATACAAAACATGAGGGAGCTTGAGACATTTGTGAAGAAGCTCAGGATGTACGCTACCACTGACACTGCAAACAACAACATCTTCGACGTGCACCTCCCCAACGGCTCCAGAGCCAACATAGTGCAGTCTCCCATCGGCGCCAATGTCACTATAAGGAACTACAGGACCCACGCGCTGAGCATAATCGACCTGATAAACAAGGGGGAGCTGAGCTACAATCTTGCAGGAAGGCTCTGGCTCTATTCCGAAGGAATGGGCGCCAGGCCCGCAAACCTTCTCATAGGCGGGCTGCCAGCAGCCGGCAAGACAACACTTCTTAACGCGATGTTCAGCTTCTTCAGGCCGGAGGAAAGGGTAGTCGTCATAGAGGAGACATACGAATTGAATACTGAAACACAGGAGAACTGCGTAAGGCTGGAGACGAGTCCCACCTTGTCCACAAGGGACCTGGTCCAGAACACACTGAGAATGAGGCCGGACAGGATAATCATAGGGGAAGTCCGGGGAGAGGAGGCAAAGGACATGATGACCTCGATGAACATAGGGAGGATATCGATGAGCACTATCCACGCTAGCACCACGAGGGAGGTGGTGACGAGGCTTGAACACACTCCGATGAACATAGAAAGAGATGTAATACCGCTCATAGACGCAATACTGATATGCACGCAGACAAGGGAGAACGGCACCATGACAAGAAGGATTTCGCAGGTATCTGAGGTATCGGGCATAGAGACCCAGGTGCTCCTCTCAGACCTATACTCGTACAACTACAAGACTCACAAGAGCTCAGACATCTTTCCGAGCGTCACCTACAGGGATCTGCTCTCAAGGCTTGCAGGCATACCTCCGAACGAGATAGTCGCAGAGGAGCAGAGGCGAGGAAGGGTACTGGAGAAGCTTAATTCGCTGGGCCTGAGGGACCTCAAATCGATAAACTCGTTCTGCAGGGACTATTACGACAATCCCGAAGCCGCTGTTAGGAAAATAGGGCTGCAGTGGTAAATCAGTAGCCGTTTTTCTTCAAATAGCTGTGCAGCTTCCTGAACGATTTGGCCCTAGCTGAAAACCTGTTCTTCTCGCCGACCCCCATCTCCGCGTAGGTCTTTCTGCTTCCTTCAGGCACAAAGATCGGATCGAAGCCGAAGCCGTTCTTGCCCCTAGGCCTGTCGGCTATCCTGCCAACAGTGGTGGAGATGAACACTTTCCTCGTTCTCCTGTCCCTGAATCCTACGGCTGTCTCCGACTTCGCCTCCATGCTTCCATAGAAGGAGAGGAGTCTTGGTATATTCTTGACGCCTATAGACGTCTCAAGGTGCTTTATCAGGGCCCCCGGGAAGCCCCGGAGCGCCTTCAGGTAAAGTCCTGTGTCCTCTACTATCACAGGCTTCTTCAGCTTGCTGTAGGCCTCGTCGAGCTTGTGCTCTATAACCTTCGAGACATCGATGGACTGTATTTCTTCTATTGCAAGAGCCTTCTTTACCACCTGAGAACCCACAACCTCCCTGGCTTCAGTGAACTTGCCGTTGTTCGAGGTAACAAAATAAATCTTCATAAAGACCAGCGAATGATATAAATTGCTAGCTAATTTATTCATTTCGTGCATTGATGACAATCGGCGGAGCTGTAGAGAAGGCAGTCGCGGGCAGGTGGATAGCCGGGGAGAGCATAGCGGATGCGGCAAAAGCTGCTGTGGCGATGAATGCAAACGGCGCGACTGCGATGGTAAACTATCTGGGCGAGGACTTCAACAAGGAGGGCGATGTCTCGGAGACGGTGCGCACTTACCGATCGCTCATATCCGAGACGGTATCCTCCAAACTCAGAATTTCCATAGCGATAAAGCCAACCCAGATCGGGTTGCTGATTGGCAGAAAGGAGCTGGCAAAGAACTATTCGGAGATAGTTTCCCTCGCAAGGAAACACAAAACATTCGTATGGCTTGACATGGAGCAGCACCAACATGTAGACGATACAATAAACCTGTATCTCAAGGAGGTAAAGAAGGGAGGGACCGGCATCTGCATCCAGTCGTATCTAAAGCGAAGCGATGGGGACGTTAGGGCTCTGGTCAAAAAAGGCGGAACAATCAGGCTCGTCAAAGGGGCCTACAGGGAAAGCGCAGACATAGCCTATCCAAGCCGCACCGAGACTACAAAGAACTATGTCCTGCTGATGCGGTATCTTTTCAAGAACTCGGAGAGCTTCATGGCAGCGACGCACGACAAAAAAATAATAACCGAGGCGCTCGGATTGAAGAAAAGGAGCAGGGCAAAAGTATCCTTCGGCATGCTCAACGGCATAATGAACGATTACGCGTACCGGCTCGCTAAGTCAAACAATGTATCGATATACCTGCCTTTCGGCGGCAGATGGGTTTCCTACAGTTACAGGAGGCTCAAAGAGCTGGAGAATTCGAAGCTGATACTCAGGTCTTTATTAAAATCCCAATATTGATATTATGGACTACGACAAGGATTTTAGGGAACATTTTCTTTCCACGAGATTTGGCAGAGTGCACTACAAGCACCACGCCGGCAAATCGCCAGGCATAATATTTATCCATGGCCTTGCGGGAAGCACAAGGACATGGCTACGACTTGTCGGATATCTGCCAGAGGAACTGGACATCTACCTGGTCGATCTGCTTGGCCATGGGGAATCCGATGCTCCTGAAATAAAGTATACTGTCGCGGTGCAAGAAGAGATAATCAGGACGTTGGTAGAGAAGGAAAAGCTCTCAGGCGTATATCTCTTTGGCCACTCCTACGGGGGATGGGTCTCCGCCACTTATGCGATAGACTACAATACTGAAGGAATAGTGCTTGAAGATTCGGCCGGCCTTGATATCTTCTACGAAGAGGCGGCCGGATCCGAAGAAAGGGAAAAGTACAAGAAAGATATCCTCGAGAAGGCTCTGACTCTGGACGCAAGGAAGCACGTGATAGAGTCAATCCTGGACGATGAGTTCAGGGAAGGCCAACTGAAGACAAAAGACCTGGCAAGAATAAAGGCGCCAACATTGATTGTCTGGGGAGAAAACGATACTGTCATCGATGCTAAATTTGCAAAAATATTCCAGAAAGGAATCAAGAATAGCAGACTGTCTGTGGTAAGCGGCGCAAGACACACCCCACATTTTACAAATGCAAAAGAAGTATCATTGCTCCTCCTATCCTTCATGGATCAGGGGGGAACATAACTATCTGCCAAGGAGACCCTTGGCAGCCAACCTCCCGGAATCCCGTTGTTAAGGTTGCCGGAATGGCCGTGCGCGCTGCCGTTCAGCGGCCGCCGCTACCCTCAGATTCTTCAGACTGATTGGAACTCCGCCGATTCCTCCGCCGTAGAGTGAGTTTGCTTCGTTCGCACTCAGGGAAGTGTTGTATATCAGGACGTTAGCAATAAGCCTGTCGAATGCATGGCTATCTTACAAATGCCATCAATTTACTCCAATGGGAGGTAGGCAAGCACTTTGGAGTCGTTTACCATGTTTTCGATAAGCGCGTATTCGTTGGGTTCATGGGCGACAGGAGCCTCTGTAGACCATACTGCGGCACTCTTCCCCTTCTTCCTGAAGAAGGCGGCGCATGTCCCGCCTCCTATGCCTACCACCTTTGCATCTATCTTCCTCAGGTCTTTGAGCGCCGATTTCAGCAATTGCACAACCTCAGCGCCTTCCAATGTCTGCGGCGTCGCGTCCTCCCTGTTGAATTCTTCTATCCTTATCTCGACGTCCTTGAACTCCTTGCCGGAGGCTATGCTCCTTATGTCCTTAATCACGGATTCCAGACTGTACTGTGGCAAAACCCTGCAATCGAGATACGATACTTCTATCCCTGGTATTATGTTCACGCTGTCTACGTTCTTCTCGTGCTTCGTGACTTCGAAAGTGGAAACTGAAGGCTCGAATATGCCGTTCGAGGCGTTGTATTTCTTGTGCAGCATATCATCTACCTGGCTGAGCAGCTTCATCGAATGCCTATACGCGTTTATGCCCTTTTCGGGAGTGCTGGCGTGCACCTGCTTTCCTATGACCGTTATCTTCAGCCAGAGCACGCCCTTCTCCGCTATCTCTATCTTGTCGCCTTCTGCGTTGCCCCAGTCGGGCACTACAAACATGTCGTCCTTTAGGAATATGCCTTCCTGCAGGAGCTTCTGTATGCCATACCTGCTTCCCAGCTCCTCATCGGCGACGAGCGCCAAGCCTAGGTTGCACATCAGCTTCGCCTTCGTCTCCTTCAAGGCCTTGAGCGCATACATTCCTGCAACCGCTTCCTGGCCATTATCCGAGACTCCCCTGCCGTACATTCTGCCATTGCTAACTGTCATTTTGAAGGGGTCCGTCTTCCAGAGAGAGATGTCGCCTTCGCTAACAGTGTCTATATGCGCTACAAGCCAAATTGTCCTCTCCTCGTCTCCCAGTTTTGTGACAAGACTTGACCTTGTGACATGGTTGTCATCCTTGTAATCGAACCTCGTCACCGTAAATCCCCACGACTCAAACATATCTTCCAGGAAGTCTGCCCTCTCCGACTCTCCTGCCCCGCCTGACGTTGGCGCAATCGATTTTATCTCGATCATCCTGCCCATCGTCTTGACCATATCCTTCTCATAGGACTCTATCTTCTTCCCTACGTCTCCAAAGCCCTTCTTCATGCCTTCACTTTAATCTCGGTTCCCCTAGGATGTCAATAT
>DAHVAM010000005.1:260-36399 GCA_027314605.1 Microcaldota archaeon | reverse complement strand
AATCCATGAAAGGAATGTATTCCAACTACCGTATGGGTAGGCAATTGATGGATCAGGCAGAACGCGCGCGCCACGGCTTTATTCTCATGCACCCCCTTCCCCGGATAGAAGAGATTCCGACAGAACTTGACAAGCTTCCGAACTCCGCTTACTTTGAGCAGGCGCACGGAGGCATTGCGGTAAGAATGTCCCTTTTGAATTATATGATTGGAATAGAAAAAGAAAAATAAACTGTTGATGCCGCTGTCGCCAGCCTGCATCTCTACCTGCGCGTCGATTTTGGAACAGCGGCCTGCACCGAGAAGATGTCCCTCTGGCCCTCGCCTTCCGCCTTTCCCGCCTCAGGGCACGGTATATGCTCCAGCCAGCTCTCCGTTTCCTCGAACTTCGACTCGCAGTAGGCACACGTTATGTACCTCCTTCTCCCAATTTCCTCCATCTCATTCCCCTCCCGCATATTATCCGGAGTCAAAACTTAATAAAGGAATCGGTCTACTTTAGGTTTTTACTGGAAGTTCCGATTGTCCACAAAACACGCTTCGACGGAAAACTTTTTAAAATACTCGGTGCCATATACTTCCGGCGAACTGGTGAAAAAATGAAGATATCCGAAATATACAGGATGGATGTATATAGCGATTCAGGGCAGTACCTTGGCGACGTGCAGGACGTAGTAATCGACCTCGAGAAGGGAGAGATAAGCAGATTGCTGATGACTCCATGGAAGAGCGTGAAGGGAGGAGATGCGTCAGGGCTTCTCAAGAGGAAGAGCATACTCTACAAGAGCGTGAAAAACATTGGAGACGTAGTGCTTGTTTCAACTCCCTCCGGAACGAAGGAAGAGTCCGCATCAAGAGAGGAAATCAACGACCTCTCGAGATAAAGATAGTAACATAGTGTCCTAGATCTGCAGTTAGCTTTATATCACTTAACGCCAAACCGTTATGGTGTGGTGTTACTGTGGAGGAGGAGTACTTCAAGGAGAATCTTACTGACAGGGAAAAAGAGACAATCAAGCCCTATTTCTCAAGCGTAGAGAGGAACGTCTTTGTCCTTACCAACCTCCCCGAAGTAATCAAAGGGACGCTTTTCTCCAGATACAGCAGATCCGACAAGGGCGCAAGAAGGCTCCTGCTCGACGAATTCATCCCGAACAAGGATGTGGCCGCTGCGATGGGCAATGCCACAAATCACGAAGACCAGATACTCGCAATAAACCGCGCCGAGGACTTCTACCAGAGGATACTCGTAGGGTACGGCGACGATTCTGTAGCGGAGCTTGCCGGGGTCCACATAGCATGCGAGAACATCTCAAGCATTGCCGGGGACCTGCTCACAGACTCCAGAATCGGCATCTCTCCGCTTGAAAAATCCGCACGATACATACTGTTCGACAAACAGGTCAACGGCAGATATCTCTGGTACAGGGACCCAAAGATAATGGCATCGAAGCACGCCAGGCTCTATGAAGAGACAATGGACCTGATATTCTCCTCTTATGCGAAATGGCTGCCCATAGTGCAGGAGCATGTCAAGAAGGTCACGCCAAAAGACCCTGAGGCGACAGACAGGGCATATGAGAGCGCCACAAGGGCAAAGGCATGCGACATACTGAAGAACCTGCTCCCAGGCGGCAGGCTGACAAACGTAGGGCTCTACGGAAACGGCAGGGCCTTTGAATATCTGCTTACAAAAATCTACTCGAGCAATCTGGAGGAAGGCAGGCAGCTCGCAAAGGAGATGCACGAGGAGCTCGCAAAGGTCATACCTGCGTTCGTGAAGAGGTCTCAGGCCTCTGAATACATAACCGGAACAAAGGAAACGATGGGGCAGTATTCTGGGCAGTTCCACAAGGAGGTGGCCGAAGAGACTCCGTACATACGACTCATAGACTATGACAAGGACGGCGAGGCAAAGGTACTCACGATGATGCTCTTCCCGTACTCAAACATGACAGCTCTGGAGATTTCATCAAAGGTCGCGAACATGGCCCTTGAGGGAAAGAAGAAGCTGGTCAAGGACTACCTCTCGAAGAGGAGGAACAGGAGGGACAAGCCAGGCAGGGCGCTGGAAAACATCTACTACACATTCGAGCTGTGCGCGAACTACGCGATATACAGGGATCTCCACAGGCACAGGCAGCTCAGCCAGGAAAGACAGCAGCTCACGGCAAACCTGGGCTTCGACACGCCTCCGGAGCTTGCCGAAATAGGGCTGGAAAGCGATTACAACGAAGTGATGAAGAAGGCAAAGCAGGCATACGGCGAGATATCCAAGGACTTCCCTTCCGAGGCGCAGTACGTGGTGCCACGCGGCTTCAGGATGAGATGGTACATGAAGATGAACCTCAGGGAGGCACACCATCTCACAGAACTAAGGTCTATAAAGCAGGGACATCCAGACTACAGGAAAATCGCGCAGCAGATGAGGAACCTGATAGCGGAGAAGCATCCTGCACTTGTAGAGTACATGATGGTTGACATGAACGAGTATGCTCTTCCCAGAATTGAGAGCGAGAAGAGGATAGACCAGAAACTGGCAGAGCTGGACAAGCGCGGCAACCAAAACGCGGAGATGAGCAAATGATAATCTCGACGCTCAAGGTACTGGAGCTGAACAAGAGGTACAACCTTGTGGAGAACCTTGACCAGAGGGAGGTTCAGAATCCCGAGGGGGTAGGCATAGACATCAGGGCAGGCAAGATATACAGGATAATAGGCGAGGGCTTCCTGGGCGTGACAGACAGGAAAAGCTCCGACACCGAGAAGATAGCGGACATAGAAAAAGGCGACAAGGAGATAACAATGAAGCCGGGGGACTATGTCCTTGTGAAAACGATCGAGAAGTTCAACGTGCCTGCAGAAAAGATACAGATAGAAGAGGGCTCGGAGCCGATGTACCTCTCCCTTCACGTATATCCGCGCAGCACACTGCAGAGGTGCGGGATATATCTCATGGCGACAAAGACCGATCCAGGATACACCGGGGAATTGACATTCGCACTCTCAAACCTGGGGAACAGGCCGTTCAGGCTAGAGCTTGGCGCAAGGTTTGCAAACATAGTCTTCCTGCAGGTCATTGGAGACATCCAGCGAGCCTATGAAGGACAATGGAAAGGGGGCAGGGTCTCTACGGGAGGAATGGAGAAACAGGTCTAGTTGCCTTTATCCGGCAAAGGCTTGTAACTCGCATTGGCCCAATGCACAACCTCTATTCCTGCATTCTGGAACAGATCTATCGGGCTAGGGTCCCTCTTGTGGTTCGGCTCGTCTGTGTATATGACTTTCTTTATCCCTCCGGCAATTATGAGCTTGGCGCATGAATAACAGGGCTGCACCGTGCAAAACAAAACCCCTCCTTCAAGTGAGATTCCATTCTTCGCCGCAACAGCAATGGCATTTTGCTCCGCATGTATGGTGCGGATGCATTTTCCATTAGCATCCAAGAGGCATCCGACTCCATCATCGATGCAGTGCGGCATTCCGGGAGGCGCGCCGGCATAGCCGCTGCTTATTATCCTGCCGCCCTTTGTTATGACTGCGCCGACCTGCCTCTTTGAGCACGAGCTTCTTTTGGCTATCGATCTCGTCATCTCTATTGCCACTTCGTCCATGGTCGGTCTATTGTCAACCACAAAATCTCCTCTTTTATACTCCCAATAACTTGCAGACCTCCATATATATCTCTTCGTGTATTTCTGCAGGATTTTTGGAGGCGTCTATCTTTATCCAATTCCCAGTGCCGTATCTCTCATGGTAAAGTCTATCATAAACCTCCCTTACTTTGTTAAGATATGACGACATAGCCTCAAGCCTGTCAAGTTTCCCGGAGTGCTGCTTATGCTTCCTTTCCATCGAAACATCTGCCGCGACATCAAGATAGATCACTATGTCGGGGTTAGGCATCTTTGAGAACTCCACGATTTCCTTCGCAGCCTCGTAATCAAAACCACCCGCGCTTTCATAGGCGATATGCGAGTATACGTACCTGTCCATTATCAATACCTCTCCTTCCATCAACTGCTTCTCTATGGAAGGCCTGTCTTTCTGCTTGTCAAGCACCTGCAGGAAGAAGAACTCGTCCATCTCCATCTCGATCTTCTTGTCAAGATACTCCCTTATGATCTTCCCGTACCTTGACTTGTAATCCGGATAACTGTACTTGCGAATAGTCATGTCACTGCCAAGCCTTTTGGCGAGCATCTCGGCCTGGGTGTTCTTTCCCGCGCCGTCGATCCCCTCAAGGCAGATAAGCACTCCCTTCAACCACGCACCCTACAACAATTAATAAGTAAACATATATTTATACCACAACCAGCGTATCTATAGCGCTGCTCCTGTCGTCTAGCTCGGCCAAGGACGTGGGGCTTTCAACCCCGCAACCCGGGTTCAAATCCCGGCGGGAGCACTCAAAATTCACGACGATAGTCGTGGGTTCAAATCCGAAAAGCAAACCGAATACTAAAGGCTTATCAACAGCCTTTATTTGGTTCTACCAACGCTTACTCATCATCAGATTAAACTGATAAAGAAGATTGTCCATAAACAATTCCTAAAGAAGTTCGCAAAGAATCAACTCCTAAATACGGTAGCCTCAACAAAGGCTTTACCGAACAGGAGGTGCAGACGTTCTTTAGGGTAATAGACAACCCAAAACTTCGACTGCTCTTTTCCTATCAAGCGCAGCTTGGTCTAAGAGTAGGAGAAGCGGTAAAACTTAACATAAAAGATATAGATTTTCAAACAAGAGAACTTACTATAAAGAGCGAGAAGTCAAACACATTAGACATACTCATAATACCTATACCTCTATTCAGGCAAACGCTTGAATATATCAAGCCAAACAACAAGCAAATCGAGTCATCTGTGGGCTATCTCTTCTTCAAAGAAGAGGGCTATTACAGCGAAAGGAATGAGCAATACCTAAGCAAGAACTACGTTAGAAACAGGTTCAGGTTCTACGTCCAGCGAGCAGGGCTGGACAAGGTCTATGGCACAGTAGCGATGAAACCAACTACGACAGGACTCCTAGAAGCCTGGATAGGCTTACAACGCATAGCCTGCGCCACTATGCCATAACCAGCTTCTCTAGGCAGACAAACGGCAATATCCTCCTTACAGCCAAGTTTGCGCGCCACAGGGCAACAGCGGTAACGCTGACCTACATGAGCACTGCCAAGCAGGAGCTTTACAAGGAGATAGACAAGACCTTCTCAATAGAACAAGCAGAACGGATTAAGAAATCTCTTCAATGAGTTCCCTTATATGCTCGAAGTGCCTTAACTGCCTCCTCCTTTGCCTTATCCCATCTTCTGCCGTGCTTCCCCCATGTAGCACTAGTGACTTGTTCATTATCTATCTTGATTAGGTTCTCCAATGCTGTAGCCAACTTGGATGCCTTTCCATGTCTAACCGCCATAACTTCCTTAACTATCTCCTTCTGGCTAAGCCTGCCATGCTTCCTATCTCGCTTCTTCGCCATTTGCTTTATTCTTTCAAAAGCTTTCTTCTTGTTGTACCTATCTCCCATATTACCAACCGCAAAATCTATACTTTATAGATACTTTTCAATGTCTCCCTATCTCAGTCAGAGCAACTTCATCAAATATTCAGTCTTGAACACTCTTATGCCTTTTTTGTCGTCATAATCAGAATCATTAGTCCAGATGCCATCACATTTCAATGCCATACAGCAAGCCACATAAGGGGCATCCCTTACATCATTTTCAATCAATTTCACCGCTTCGGCCATCTTGCCTTTGTATTCAGCGCTAGGCACAATTCTGATTCTCCTTAACAACAGGACGATTAATAGCTCCACCGCGCCTTCAGATATTCCAGCCTTTTCCGCTATGTACTTTTTATGCCTGTAAAGTTCATCGCTTAGGTAGTCCGGAGCTACCAAGCTAAACTTGCCGCTTACTATTATCTGACGCGATTTTCCGTCCTTAAGCAGTGCTGAGATAACGGCGTTCGCATCTATGACAACCATCATAGCAATCCATGCCTTCTTGCCACCGCTTCGTTTATCTTCCTACCTATCTCTATCGCATCCTTCTCAGTCAGCTTGCTCTTTGAGAGGAGTTGATCCATAAGCTTCAACTCATCTGCCTTCTCTGCCAGTGCCTCCCGCGCCACTTCGCTCCACTTTATCTCCTTGTGCTTCTTCATTACAGCCATAAGCTCGTCAGGTACAGCCAGTGTCATGTTCGTCATTCTAACCATCTAAGTATATTGGGTAGAATAAGTATAAATACTTATCTCCTGCCCAAAAGGTAGGACGTAGGGGGTATTTCACCCATTCGTAGGGAGTAAAATGCCCCTTTTTGGCAAACTTTTAGGCCGTTTGTCGTCGAAAGACTCCCCATCAGTGGTAAAAACCCGATTTTGTCATACTTTTCTAAAAGTCATGTGGAGTAAGCCGTCGCCCGCCCTAATAGTCGCCTTCGGCGACGCTCGGCGGGCTAGGCTTCCCAAAAAGCTGTTTTGACCCCCCCTGCAAAACGGCGTAAAGGTTCCTTGAACTGCTAGGTTGCTAGCTTAAAGCTCGTTGGAGCGACAGGGAGCCACCTCGTGAGCTTGCGCAAGCAAGTGATAGAGATTGGCGACCCAAGGAAAACGGCATGTAAATGCTTAAAAATAACAACCTCCCAATAGACAAAGAGCATATGTCTATTCAAATCCTTATGCAATTGTTCAGTAGTTCGGAAGTGATAACAGAAGTCATAGTGGGCGTAATTGTAGCGATACTCGGTGCTATCGCTATTTACGTTCTTAATAAATTTTGGCACACAATAAGAGAAATCGGAATGCCGCTTGAAAAACTTTTTGAAAAGGACTGTTCAGAATGCAACGGAACAGGTGCAAAAACGTGCCAAAAATGCAACGGACAAAAGACAGTAAAAGTTGAAAAAATAGTAAAGGGCGTATGTCCTTCTTGTAATGGGTCGGGAGCAACACGTTGTAGAAATTGCGCTGGATCGGGGCTTTCAACCCCGCAACCCGGGTTCAAATCCCGGCGGGAGCACCAGTGCTCTTTATTATTGCCTATCATGCGCGTATCCCCTTCTGCGTAGTGCAGGGCGCCTGCGGCACCTGTCCTTGCCTCCATATCTGCCGCAATTAGCACCGAGTACATGCCGCAGAGAAACGGCCTGTATACAAGACAGGTGAAGAAGCAACCTGTTGTGGTAATCAGGTTTGCCTTGGGTATGGCTGATGCTGCGGAGGCTTGCGCCGCTAAAGGTTTTCGCGGTAAAAAGAAAGCAGCGTCTGCCATGCGTCCTTTGCCGCCTTTTCATTGTACATGTGCGGCCTCGTGTCATTGAAGAAGGCGTGATGCGCGCCTTTGTATATCTTTATGGCGACATTCTTCTTCGCCTCCGACAGCTCCTTTACGAGCTCGTGCACTTTTGATGTTATTCGCATATCCTCTCCGCCGTACAGTCCAAGGACGGCATTCTTCACATTCCTGACTTTGCCTATGGGTTCGGGATTCTCGCCATAAAATATCACTACCGCATCCACCTTGCCCGCACATCCGAGGTTTAACGACATGCTTCCCCCGAAACAGAATCCCACGCTGCCTATCTTTCCGTTTACGTTCTGCTGCCGGTTCAGGAAATCAACCGCGCCTGAGAGATAGCCAGTGAAGGTCTCGGTCGGGCGGTTCACAAACAGCGTCGCATACACTCCGGCTATCGCATCCCTGTCCTCGTCGCCCAGTTTTGACATCTCGGCAGCCCTATACTCCTCGTCTCTCTGCTTTTCCAAAGGCATCGACATTATAAACTTCATTGTTTTCCCTATGGCCTCCTTGGTAAGCACTTCAGAAAACCTGGCACTGGAGAACAAGTCAGGCGCAAGAACGACGTAGCCCTCGCCGGCCAGCCTCCTCGCGACATCCCTGATGTGGTCGTCCACTCCGAATATCTCATGGACAAGGACTATGGCCGGATGCCTCCCGCTGTCCATAGGGTGAGCCAGATATGCCTCTATCTCCTCGCCGCCTGATTCATACGCCACATTAGATGTTGCCGTTTCCACGATATCACTGCTTCATTAATCTTCTGCGCGCCCCGTTTAATACCACTATGGCCGCACCTTGTCCGCAAAGCATCATAAGAGACTCGCGGAGATGCAAAGGATCTGAGCCTAAGCGGCATCACTGCTTGCCACTTCTTCCGACTTCACTTCGGCTTCATTCTCCCTGAACAGCGTCTTTTCTATCATGTCCTTTATCTTTCCAGGAGGATAAGCCAGCCTTATCAGCTTCGTGTGCCCGCGGATGCCTTTGCCGGATTCATAAGAAAGTATTATGCCCTGCATGTCCAGATCTGCTATGTACCTCCTGTACAGCCTTGCGCTCTTTGTTTCCTTGTGCAGCGATTCTGCTATGGACGTATACCTGTTGTAAATCTCGCCACTCAGGACAAACGACTCGCTGTCCTCGCTTAGCCTCTTGTACCTGCTGCCGTTTATGGTCATCAATGCTATGGCGTATACAATCAGCCTTTCGTGCTCGGGGAGGGTGTTGATAACCTCATAGGCAATCTCCTCCTCCGCAAACTTCGAGGCCTCGCTTACCTCCTTCGGGCCGACTGATTTCAGCCCGCGTTCATCTGCCAGCTCTCCGGCCTTTGTTATTATCTTCAAAGCCAGCCTAGCATCTCCGCTCTCCTTCGCGGCTATCGCCGCGGCGAGATTCACGCAGGCAGGGTCGACAACGTCCGGCCTGAAGCCATTGGCGACTCTCTCCTTCACTATCGCTGAAAGTTCCTGGGAATTGTAAGGCGGGAAGACGAGCTCGTTCTCGTAAAGCGTTGACAGGCTTCTCGGGTCAAGCTCCTCCTTGAACGATACCCTGTTGGATATGCCCACTATCGTTATGCCACCAGCCTTCATGTCGCTGTTCGCCCTGGAGAGCGTGTAAATCAAGTCGTCAAGATCCTTTATCATATCGACTTCATCGAGAACGACTATCAGCATGCGCGCTTCCTCCTCGACCCAGCTTATCACCTTCTCGTAGATGTCTATGACTCCGTATCCACGTTTTGCATAGAGGGGAATATGGTCCCCAGCAATCTTGCTCAAAACCCTGTATCTCGAGTTGTAGACCCTGCAGTTTATGTAAGATATCTCGGCCTTGACCATGGGAAGCCTCTTAATCTGCTCTACGACATACTTCATGCAGGAGGTCTTTCCTGTGCCTGTCTTTCCATAGATAAAGACATTCCTGCCGCGTTCGCCCCGCAGTGACGGAGTCAAGGAGTCTTCAATATCGTTGATCTGCCTGTCCCTAAAAAGAAGGTGCTGCGGTATGTAATGCGGCGAGAGAACCTCCCGGTTGGCGAAGATTGCGGATTCTTTGAATAAAGCCTCGAAACCCTTACCCACATTACCCACCCACAATCCTGTTTACAATCTCTACGTACTGCTTCTTTATATCTTCGTCCTCTACCGCCGGGACGATGCCTTTGTCGCTCAATTCATTAAACCTGGAATCGGCCTTCACGGACCCGAGGAATTTACAGCCAAGTGCTTCTGCAACCTCTCTGCCTCCATTCCCGCTGCCATCAGACATGTTCTCTACAACGCCTAGTATGGAGGCGCTGAGCCTTCTGGCCATCCCTCCTGACCTCATCGTATTTACTGCAGATATGCGCTGAGGAGTTGTCACGAGGACAAAGCCATCCAGGTCAAGAAGCTGTATTATCGAAAGCGGCGCGTCGCTGGTTCCGGGACTGATATCTATTATGAGATAGTCGAGCTCCCCCCAGTCTGTATTCTCAAAGAACTCCGCAATCATCTTGCCGATCATTGGCCCCCTCCATATGATCGGCCTCTTAAGATCGTCGACAAACATGGCCGTAGAAAGTATCTTTATGCCGTCTTTCTCTATCGGCGTCAATGGATAATCCCCTGTAATCGTATCCTTCATGCCGAGGAACATTGTGACATTCGGGCAGTCCACGTCGGCATCAAGCAAGCCCACCTTGTAGCCCATGGATTTCAGCGTGTATGCTATGTTCACCGCAGTTGTTGTCTTGCCCACTCCCCCCTTTGCACTGTAGACTCCTATTTTGTGCCTGATTCCTGACAGTTTCTCCTTGATTCTCTTCTTCTGCTCTATTACCTTTAGGATTGACGGGTGAGGCTTTGGAAGGTCGTTTTGGGGCGCCGAATCGTCTTCCAAGGAATCACAAGAGTAATTGCCATAGAAGGCATATAATGATTTGCGTTAGACCTCGAAAAGGCGCTACGCCTGGCAACGAAATTATTTAGACGAACCCTTCTAGATAGTTATTTAAGCTTTTAATACACATATAAACTATCTGAAAAATTAGCAAGAATTTGCCTAATTATACGACATATAACAACAAGTGGTAGTATGTATCCGAATGTACAAGCTTATGATAGAGGGGTTATGTTCAACCCTGACGGACGTCTCTTCCAGGTAGAGTATGCGAAAGAAGCTGTAAGGAAAGGCGCGACATCGATAGGGATGGTAGGCGATGACTGCATAATCTTTGTGGCACACAAGGTGGTCAACGAGCCTCTTGCGATACCTCTCACCGTACAGAAAGTCTTCAGGGTGGATTCGCACATCGGCGCGACATACAGCGGCCTGGTCGCAGACGGGCTTCACATAGTCGACAGGGCAAGGCTGGTGGCGCAGAACCACAGGCTCGTCTACGACGATGTCAAGTCAGTGGAATCGCTTACAAAGGAAATTGCTGCTTACATGATGCAGGCAACGCAATACGGGGGTCTGAGGCCTTATGCGGTCTCGCTCCTAGTCGGCGGCATGGGCAATGGCCCAATGCTTTACGAGATAGAGCCTGGAGCATCACTTCTCGGCTACAAGGCCGACGCGATAGGCTCAGGCAAGAAAATAGCAACCGACATTCTGGTCAAGGAATACAAGGACAACATGAAGCTCGAAGATGCCATCGGACTCGGAGTAAAGATACTCAAGAAAGTATCGGAAGGAAAGCTTTTGCCAGATAGCATGGACATCGGCTACATCGAGGACGGCTCAGGCTACCATCTTCTATCTACTGACGAGCTTGCAAAATACCTGTAGAATCCGGAGAGCTGAACATCTTATGTCAAAGACGGTAATAGCCAAATACTCCATAAACGGAGAGGAATTTGAGATTTTTGTAGACTCAGACATGGCCTACGAGTACATAACAGGAAAGAGGAAAGATCCTCTATCGGTCATCCAGACTGAAGAGATTTTCAAGAACGCGAACAAAGGAGAAAGGCAGACACAGGAAAAGCTCAAGAAAGTTTTCAATACGACCGACGTCCTGCAGATCGCAGACATAATCCTCAAGAAGGGCGAGGTGCCTATAACAACGGAGCAGAGGCACAAGCTCGTGGAGGAGAAGAGAAAGCAGATAATAAACATAATCGCAGTAAATTCAATCGATCCGAGGACGAATGCACCGCACACCCCGACAAGGATCGAAAACGCGCTGGAGCAGGCAAAGATCGTAGTAGACCCATTCAAGAACGCAAATGAGCAGGTCGAAGCGATAATCAAGAAGATAAATATGATCCTGCCGCTCAAGTTCGCGACGGCCCATGTTGAAGTGCAAATACCTGCCTCGTACGCGAACAGGTGCTACGGCGCGCTCAAGCAGTATGGATTGAAGTCAGAGGAATGGCAGAACAACGGCTCGCTAAAGGCGACACTCGAGTTCCCTGCAGGATTGAAACAGGAGTTTTTCGATAAGATAAACGGGCTCACAAAAGGAGAGGCCCAGATAAATGTATCATGATGTGATAGGAATGAAGAAGATAGTGCTACCAGGAGACATAATCGCGGACAAGCCGCTGAGATTAGACCACACGATAGTAGAGGAAGGAAAGACGTGCTCGACAGTAATAGGCATGTTTGACGAGGCGGCAGGAAGCCTGATACCCCTGGAAGGGCTATGGTATCCGCAGCCAGGAGAGAAGATAGTGGGCATAGTAGAGGAAGCCAAGCTCAACACTGACGTAATCACGCTCAACGCGCCTTACAAGGGACTCATAATCTCGAAGTTCTCCGAGACCTCGATGGTCAACGGAGACATCATCGAGGCTACGGTCAAGGAGCTTGACAAGACAGGGACAATAATACTCGTAAGGCCGAGAGTGCTCTACGGAGGCAAGGTACTCGCCATAAAGCCCTCAAAGGTTCCAAGGCTTCTCGGAAAGAACGACACTATGATAAGGCAGATAACCGACGGCACAAAGGCCAGCATATCAGTCGGAATGAACGGGCTCGTCTGGGTAAAGGGAGGAAACTCAGACCTTGCAACAGACGCAATAATTAGGATACAGGAGGAATCGCACGTTTCGGGTCTAACTGAAAGGATAGCGAAGATGGTAGGAAGCACAGGGCAGCCTCACCAGCCTCAACCACAGCAACAGGGATGACAACATGGGAAACTCAGCAAACAAACCAGAATTGATAATAGACGGAAGAAGGCTTGACGGCAGAACGCCAGAGCAGCTCAGGCAGATAAAGATAACGGCCAACCCGATAAGGAATGCGGCAGGATCAGCCTTCATAGAATGGGGCAACAACAAGATACTCGCTGCGGTCTACGGGCCTAGGGAAGCGCTTCCAAAGCACACGCAGGACCCTAACAGGGCTGTAATAAAATGCAGGTACACGATGGCGCCCTTCTCCTCTCTGGAGGAACACGGAAGGCCTGGAATGAACAGGAGAGCCATAGAGATATCAAAAGTAACCAGGGAGGTATTCGAGAACGTTATATTGACTGACCTCTTCCCCGGGAACGAGATCAGCATCTTTATTGAAGTCCTTCAAAGCGACGGGGGAACGCGCGCAGCAGGAATAACCTGCGCATCTGTCGCCCTCGCGGCCTCGGGGATACCCATGAGGGACATGCCGTTTGCAGTTTCTGTGGGAAAGGCAAGCGACACGCTGATAATAGACATGAACAAGATCGAGGACAACTACTCGAACGCTGACATGCCAGTCGCGATAAACCCAAGGACAAAGGAAATCAACCTATTGCAGATGGACGGCGAACTTACCCCGGAGGAAGTGCACCGTGGACTCGAGATGATACAGAAGGCAGGGGAGACCATAACGAAGATACAGAGGGAAGCGCTCAAGGCGCCGTACGAAAAAGTTAACGAGAAATACAAGGCGAGCATATGAACATATCTACAATAACAGAGCAATACATCAGAGAAAGGCTCACAAAAGGAGTAAGGGAGAACGGGAGAGGAATGATGTCCTTCAGGGACATCAATCTTGAAATAGGAAAGATACCAAACGCAGAGGGATCAGCTGAGATAAACCTCGGCAACACCAAGGTTCTCGTAGGCATCAAGATGGATGTCGGAGAGCCGATGAGGGACAAGCCTGATGAAGGGTCAATAATGACCGGCGCCGAGCTGCTGCCCCTGGCTCACCACAGCTATGATGCAGGACCGCCAAGTGCCGAAGCCGTGGAACTGGCGAGAGTTGTAGACCGGGGAATAAGGGCAGCGAACATTATTGACGTCAAGAAGCTCTTCATAGAGGAAGGCAAGTCATGGAACGTCTTCATAGACCTATACGTGCTCAATTATGACGGCAACCTCTTCGACTCGGCAACGCTAGCGGCAGTCGCAGCGCTCTACAATTCCAGAATGCCTAAATATGAGGGCGAGAAAGTGATAAGGGAAGGCAATCTTGAGAAACTGCCAATAGGAAACCTTGCAACCTCGTGCACATACGCAAAGGTCGCAGGCACGACTGTTCTTGACACGGACGGCAGCGAAGAGGACTTCGCAGACGTAAGGATGACAATCTCAAACGATGAGAAGCATGTCAGGGCAATGCAGAAGGGCCTTGGAGGCGCATTCACGCCAGGCGAGGTCGACAAGCTCGTCGAAGCGTCATTCGAGAAGTCGAAGGAACTGAGAAAGATAATACAAGGAACGAGAGGAGATTGATATGGCAAAGAAGAGCATAAGGTATGGAGTAAGCCTCAGGAAGAGGGAGCAGGCGGTAATCAGGCAGCAGAAGGCACGATACAAGTGCGATACCTGCGGCAAAGAGGCTGTAAGGAGGAAGGGAACTGGCATATGGCACTGCAGCTACTGCAATGCAACATACGCCGGAGGAGCATACTCTTTCCACACCGCAGCGGGAGACGTGGTAAGCAAGATCCTCAACAGGCAGGCAGAGTGACGATAAAATGAGCGCCGCCGCCAACAGGGTGCCTAAGCTGAGAACAAACCCTGCACTCAATGCAAGGCAGATCGCCAGGCAGAATAGCGGACATTTCAGAAGCTTCTGGACTTCCACTATTCCGGCAAGCTGGAAAGTATTTAAAGCATACCTAACTGCTAAGACAAATGACAATTATACAACGGCGACACTATGGTAGAACGATTAGAAAGGCAGCAGAAGGCGGGAGAAACGCTCTCCCCATTTTTGAAGAGAGTTTTGCACGCGGCAGCCAGGGAAGGCAGAATAAACGGCCAGGGAATCGTCGATGCGGCAAAGCGCGTAGTAAGGCGCGACGACGCGGCAGAAAAGACGGGAAGCGAGTAATTATCCAAAGCTCTAAATAGGGAAACCAATAAATAGACAGAGAGCATAATATAGGTTATATAATGCCTGACGGAGTAGTGCAGCCAAAAATAAAGCCTCCCATAGGCAAGAAACTATACAGAATGGGAGATAACCTCTTAACGTATGCGGAAATAAGGAGGAGCGTAATCGGCGCCGCAAGGGAGGCAAGCCGCAAGGTTTCACTATTCAAGAGAAGCAGAAGATACGGATGATCCCATGGTAAGGATAACATACTCGCCAATTGAAGAGCTTGTAGTGCACGAAGCGGTAGAGGTGCCTAAGGACGACCTCATGCGCGAAAGGATCACTCCTTCCGGCAATATGCCTCTATACTGGTGCAACGGAATACTCTTCAGCTTCTCATCGATACCAATGACTGAGGAGATAGTCAGGGACTACCTCAGGGGCAAGGTCCACTGGCTGGAGATACATTTCACCAAGGAACCAAAGTACACTCCTATACTGACGCTCAGCGATGAAGAATACAAGACCACAATGAGCATCAGGGTTATAGACACAAGCAAGTCGAACCTTCACATGGAGCTCACGAAGTGGCTCAAGACAAAAATGACAATCAAATGATGTTGATAACATGGCTTACGTATGCATACACTGCGGAAAGGACATCAAGGCGCTTGAGAAGAATGCCGTCAGGTGCCCCTACTGCGGCTACAGAGTAGTAGCGAAGAAGAGATCGTCCCTATCGAGGGAGGTCTCAACCGACTAAGGAGGCCGCAAGCTCCTCGATCTTCCTTCTGGAGTCGCCCTTCATTATGGCCGACGAGACCAGTATGCCGTCACTGCCAAGCTCCACGCTTCTTCTTCCATCTACTGCATCTTTTATCCCCGCGCCTATCAGCGCGAGCGAGCCCGATGATTCATGGACAAGCTCCACGAACTCCCTAACTATCCTCTCGTCAGCAGTAGCAACTGATACGCCTCCACTCATCGCAGCGCCTATCAACGAAGGAGGCTCGTAGGCTATTGCAGTGGGATTGAGCCTTGCAGCCTCCTCAGCCACCTCCAGGCTTTCCACGCACACGTACGACTCCAGGCCGTTGGCCTTGCAGAGCTCCACAACCTTGCTTATGCCATCCATCTCCATCCTATCCTCCGAATGGTTTATCAGTGTGCCCCTGCACCCCGAACTGGCTATCTCATACCAGCTGACATGGCCTGTTGCGGCTCCAGGCTCTACGGGGTCCATGTGCTGGGCTATCGCCTTTGCCAGCTTCGCAGCTCCACGGCAGAGCGTGAACGGCACAGCGGCAATCACGTCAACGTCGAATCTCTTGGATATCTGGCCTGCAGCCATCGCTATCTCTATTCCCCTGTCTATCCCCTCCCTGTAGGCCTTGTAATTTATTATGAATGTCTTCATCCAATCGCCTACGGCGCGCTGTATCCTGAAGTCCACGAGCCTGTATATATTACATTGCTGGCGGCGCCGTTGTTCAGGTTGCCTGAATAGTCGTTGGCGTTGCCGTTCAGCGGCCACCATCCGACCAGGTTCTGCGGAAGAACAGGCACGCCTCCTATCCCTTCGTTGTATAGTGCGGCTATCTCACTCGCAGTGAGCGAGGTATTGTAGACCTGCACATCAGCTACCTTCCCGCTCCAGAAACCGCCAGGAAAGACAAACGAACCTATATCGGCATAACCCTGAACAGTGTGTAAAGGCCCTGTTCCAGATGTCAGGACTGAGGACTTACTGTCAAGGTACACTGTTATGGCAGATGCGCCGGAGGCGTAGGTGAAACCTACAAAATGCCAGGCGCCTGCAGACATCTGGATCTGCGGGCCATTGCAGAAGCACTGCGACGAATAGGTCTTGAGGGCCAAATAACTATAGCCATCCTCGAACTCAATATCGTTGGCGCTCGTGGCTGTCCCATAGTCGAATATTTGCCGCTCCATCTGCGGCGTAGCGTTTGTATATACCCATGCGAAAACCGATCTCGCAGCGGAGCCAACAGGCATCCCCCCCGTACCGGTGCCAATGTAACTGCTCGCGCCGTTGAACTGCGCCACGTACTGCGGCAGCTCGTTGTTGCATGTCCCCTCAAGGTTTATGAAGGAAGTTGTCCCGGGCCCCTGTGGCCTGTATACCTGGCATGCGCCTGCAGATACCTTCGGCGCGAGATTCGCAGAGTTGAAGAAACCGAGCCCGAAGAGCGCCCCCAGCACAACTGCGATGATTAGTATGGCCCAGCCGTAGGTCATCAGGTACTCCATTGCGCTCTGCGCCATGTACCTGCTGTGAAAACATTTTCCGTAGCGTTTTGGAAATCCGAGCAAATGTCCGGATCCAAGAATGGCCACGGCCGTCACTCCCTTCCTACTATAACCGTCTCGGATATCTTCTTTACTCTCTTGAAGGCAACGCTTCCCTTCTGTATGTCTACTCTCGGGTTGGTGCTCTTCAGGAGCCTTTCTGGTTCCGTTAAAAGAAGATGTGAAACAACTCCCTCCTCAAGATTCAGCATTACTCCCTTAACCTCGCCGAGCATCTTCCCTTCGTTGGATATTATCCTTTTGCCATATAGTTCCGATACGCGTATGTTCACAATATCACTCGTTGACAACAAGCCTGGTTATCTTCTTGGAAGCGAATATTCTTATTATATACTCATTGAGAGTGTTTACGAACTGTCTACGGTCGCCCCCCATCCGCTCCAGCTCCTCCTTCTCGAAAAGCCCAGTATTCCTGGATACGAGCGCATTGAGGTACTCCTCGCTCATCCCGTAGAAGCGCTGCCCGCATCCCAGGCACCTGAAGATCGGCACCACAGGGACATTCTCCACGTAGCCTACGTTTGCAAGATCAAGCTCGCGCGCTATCTTTCCCTCATTGTTGCATTTCTTGCATGGGGAAGAGATTCTCACCCTCTCGTACTCCTTTCTCGATTCGACTGTGATCTCGCAGTTCAAGTGCCTCTTCAAGGCCTCTTCGGCGCCGCCTCCCTTGTAGTATATCTGGTCAACAATCTTCCCATTCTGGCTGAATTCCGTAAGGAGCGTGCCTTTCATGGTCTTCTCAGAGAGGCAGAAGCACCGCTGTCCTCCCTTTTCATAAAGAGTCGTCCTGTATCTGTTATCCGGGCTTCGATAGACTGTTATCTGGCCAGCCATCATAATTCCTTTATCACGTACTTCATGACATCGGATCTCGTTACCTTCTCCCGCCTGTCCTTCTTGGCATTGCTCACCGCGTATTTCGAGATATCGTTCGCCTTCTCTTCAAGGATCTTGACTATCTCCTCAGCTCCCTCGTCAGTTATGTTCGCATTGAACCTGCGCTTCACAAATTTCTTGATAGAGGCTTTTGGTATGCTTGCCATTGAAATCAGCACTCAAGATCTTCATCATCCGTCATCAGAAGTATCGCTCATCACTAATTGTAATAATTAGCTGAAAGGTATATAAACACAAACAGCGCTAATTTAATCAGGCGAGGATATGATTGATCTAAAGCAAGCGGATTTTGATGCCGAAGTAATAAAATCGGAAGTCCCTGTAGTCGTAGACTTCTGGGCTCCATGGTGCGGACCATGCCGAATCTTCTCACCCATAATTGAGGACGTTTCCAAGGAATACGAAGGCAAAGTAAAATTCGCAAAGCTCAACACCGACGAGAATCAAGAAATCGCCGGCAGGTACAACATAATGAGCATACCCACGGTGCTTCTTTTCGAAAAGGGCAGCATAAAGGCAACCTCTGTCGGCTCCATGCCGAAGGAGTCGTTCAAGACCTGGCTGCAGAAGAACCTCTGAGACTACAGTATCTATTTAATCCTTGTCGGGGCATAAAACTACTGGTCAGATGAACGTGAGTCTTCCTAGAGGCACAAGGGACTACAGTCCGGGGGAAGCCATACTCCTAAACAAGATAATATCTACGATAGAGGAGACTTTCAAGAGATTCGGGTTTCACCCTATCGATACTCCCGGAATCGAGCTCCTGGAGACGCTGACAGGCAAGGCCTACGGCGACGACGCAAAGAAGGAACTCTATATCCTTGAAGGCAAGGAAGAAGGGCTGAGATACGACTTCACTGTCCCGCTTGCAAGATACATAGCCATGAACAGGGACATACCGCTGCCGTTCAAGAGGTACCAGATAGGCAAGGTATGGAGGATGGACGAGCCGCAGAAGATGCGCGCGAGGGAGTTCATACAGGCAGACATCGACATTGTAGGAACCTCTGAGCCCATAAGCGACGCCGAATCGATAGCCGCGATAGCGCAGGCGATAGAGGCCATTGGCGTAAGAGACTATACAATACTGATAAACAGCAGGCTCGTCCTTGATGCACTGCTCGGCAAGCTCGGAGTCCCGCAAGACAAGTACACCAATGCGATAAGAATCCTGGACAAACTTAGCAAGATCGGAAAGGACGAGGTCGCAAAGCAGATAGGCAGCCTTGGCCCGGGCAGGGAGGAGATAGGTGGAATGCTTGAGTTCATAGGGATGCAGGGAGACAACAAGGAGACCATAGAAAGGCTGAAGAGCAAGATCCCCGAAGCAAGCGAAGAGATAGGAAAGCTCACCTCGATTATCGGCCTGCTCGGCAAGTATGGTCTCAGCGGCAAGATAACGATAGACCTATCGCTTGCAAGAGGCCTGGACTACTATACTGGAGGGGTCTGGGAGTTCGTAGTCTTCGAAGAAGGGAAAAGGCTTCCGTCTATCGCCTCGGGGGGAAGGTACGACAACCTCATGGAGATGTATTCGAAGAACAGCACGCCTGCTGTCGGGAGCGCCATAGGGGTAAGCAGGGTGTTTGAAATTCTCGACAAGGGGGAGATACTTAGGACCAACGCAAAGGTGCACGTAGCTTATATAAAGGAGGAAAACCAAGAGTATGCGATGTCAGTGGCCAACGCCATGAGGCAGGCAGGCATATACGTCGACTTGGGCCTAACCAAGAGGGCGCTTGCCAAGCAGCTTGAATACGCAAACTCGATGCACATCAGGTATGTGGCAATACTCGGAAACGCAGAAAGAGAGGCAAAGAGAATCAAGCTAAGGGACATGATAAGCGGAGAGGAGCAGACGCTGAGTGCCGAAGAGGCAATATTGAAACTGAAAAGCTGATAGAATGACGAAATCGCAGGTAGATGAACTCACTGAAGAGACAATCGGAAGAGGGGGCATACTGGCAAAGCTTTACTTCGACATGGAGAGCGAGAAGTCTGAAGACCTCCAGCCTTTGATGACAGACCTCATAAACAACAGGCTCCTGAAGTCTCCCGGGGTAGTCTACTGCTTCGGTTCCATAAACGAACCGTTGAAACTGGAAAAGACATACTCCACGAGCGCCGAAGTCACAGCCCTCTTCAAGGACATAGGCTCATTGATGAACGTCTCATTCAATTTTGTTCCTGCGGGCATAGAGGTACTCAAACCCGACAGGGAGATAAGGCTGAAGACAAACGAATTGCAAGCCATACTCCTTGACCTGGCGAACATCTCCATCAACTACTCCCAATACATACTCAGCAGGGTGCTCAGCAAGGAGGACTATGCCAAGGTAATGGAGGACATGAAGTCAAGAGAGGAACTGGGCAAAAAGATAATAGGGGAAGAAAAGAAGCCCTAGTCACTGAAGCGCCAATTGTCTAGCCTGGTAGGATCCGAGCTTCCCAAGCTCGTGGCCCGGGTTCAAATCCCGGTTGGCGCAAATTCATCGCCTTAATCTGCTTCTCAGGTACGAGTCTGCGTTCGTTTTTTCCTTGGAGTCCCTTAAAAGTTCATTCACCCTCACTCCGTTCCTGGGCCAGAGACGCCTTGCCGCGACTGTCAGCACGCCAAAGATCGGGGACACTGCAGCCGAGCCTGCAGATATGGCTAGGAGCTCAGTGTCATGAAAGGCGCTGTCCATGGAGTCCTGAAATGATAGCACAGCAAGCGTTCCTGAAGACAAAGCCACGGATCCTGAAAGCGCCTCCACGAGCAGGAGGCCAGGCCTTCTCACGATCTCCTTGAAAAAATCCGGAACAGCCTGCCCGGCCTTCCAGCGCATCCTGGCACGCACAGAATCCTTCATGCTAAACTAATGATTCTTCACGTCTATTAATCTAACCTCCGTGCCTTAACAACTGTTAAATACCTATCCTGTGCAAATGGTAAACGAAGTGATTTTATCATAAACGCCATAGTCACATCTCTCGATGAGGAGAACCTTCTGGCAACGCCAATGGAGCCTACAGACATAAACGGCCTGGTAGGCAAGAAGGTGCAATACGTAGACGCAAACGAGAGGGTCTGGCCTGGAGTGATAACAGGAATCCAGGATCCATTCATAGTCATCAAACTGGACAAGTTCCCCTCGGGTCTCGGCCAGGGCCAGATAATAGAGATATTGACGGGTTCAGACAACGACTGACTAAATGGCGTATTCCCCCAGTTCAGGATGTTTCTGAAGGAAGTGTACGATGTAGGGGCAGTCGGGTCTCACTTTCAGCCTCTTCTCCTTTGCGAAATCAAAGGCCGCAACAGCCAATTTCTCAGCGGTTCCCTTGCCTCTCTCGGTGTCAGGGACGAAGGTATGGTAGATGCTCATGACGTTCCCCTCTATTCTGTAGAGCAACTCGGCCTCCCCTCCCGGAGTGATTAGGTAAAATCTCAGGCTCTCATGCTTGATTTCCATAATACTCAACAAACACATATCCCTATAAATACAACCAAGCATTAGAAATAAATTATTCCTGTAGATTGGTGTTAGGCTGGAAAGACGAATAGGCTCAAGGCAGATACTCTTCATAGTCTCGCTGTTTCTTATAGCTCAGTTCGCCGGCCTCCTGCTAGCAATCCCCTCATACTCTCCTTCTTACGCATACATGGCAAGCGCAAACGCCCAGAGCAGCAACCCTGTGTCATTCGTCTTCTGGCTCGCTGTCGACATCATCATAGTAATCCTGATGGTGATGCTCATACTGCGCTACTACCACGGCGACCTGTTCTTCAGGCTGCTGGAAGGGTACGTTGTCATCTTCGGCTCGTTCTTCCTCTTCTCGATATTGATAAATGACATTCTCCCAACAATCAGCCTGATACCGCTCTCCGTACTTTCGCTGCTGCTCGCAATCTTCCTGCTAGCCATAAAGGGCAGGTACAACAACCCGGCCATGCGCAACCTGATAACGATGATCACAAGCATAGGCGCGGGGGTCTTCATAGGCATAAGCATAGGGGTGAGCTTCGGATTCCTAATACTTTACCTGCTGATCGCGGCATTTGCGATCTATGACTACCTCGCCGTCTTCGTCCTCAAGTTCATGATACCGCTCGCAAAGGAGGCTTCTAACAGGAACCTCGCCTTCATGATAGGGTCGTCAGACATGGAACTTGTGCCTGGCAACAAAAAACAAAGAATGAAGGAGGTAGAGATATCAAAGATCAAGAATCCGGAAATAAAGGCAATGGTGAAGAGAGGCAGCGTGCCCGTCGTGTCGAGCGTGATGCTTGGCAATGGGGACATAATCCTGCCCATGACGCTTGCTGTCGGCGCCTACGCAATCTATGCCAGCGCCTTCATGAGCATAATGATAATCGCCGGCGCCGGCGTGGGGCTGGTAGTCACAATATTGCTGCTCAGGAGATACAAGGTTGGGCTGCCAGCGATACCACCGCTCTTCGCCTTCATCAGCATCGCGCTTGCAATATTCTCCCTGATTTCAAAGCCTTTCGAGATTCTCAACGCCGCGATATTCGCAACGGCATCCCTGCTCTCGATAATCGCGATGCTCTTCACGCTGAGGAAAGTGGGAAGGAGCAGGTTCGCATCCTAATTCTTCGCCTTCCTTATGATCTCCCTGACTATGTGCTTTGCGGGATTGATTCCTGTCGCCTTCTTGAAGCCCTGCCAGGAGAGTGTGGGATTGGTCTCCAGTATCCTGTATCCGTCCTTTGTATCTGCAACGTCTATCCCTGCGTAGTCCAATCCAAGCACCTCGCATGTCTTCAACGAGATGTCTTCAAGCTCTTCGTCAGCCTTCGCAAGTTTCGGAATCGCCCCCTGCGCTATGTTGCTCTTCCACGTCGTCCCCCTCCTGAATTCGGCGCCCACCACTTCTCCGCCAACAACAACAACCCTGTAATCCCCGTTTCCCTTTTTCTCCAGATACTCCTGCACGTACATGGGCTTGTTGAGATTGGTCATCGTGCTGAAGGCGTGCATCGCGACATCTGGATCGTCTACCTTGAAGACGCCGAAACCCATCGCGCTCCTCAGCGGCTTTATGACGGCGCTTCCGAACTTTCTGACAGCAGAATAGGCGACAAACATGTGTTCCGTAACAACCGTCTCGGGAATGGGGAGCCCGCTCCTTGCAAGTTTCAGCAATGCCCCGAATTTATCGGTTGCAAACAGCCAGTTCATCACCGGATTCATGACATAAGTTCCCCTCTCCTCGAACGACTTGATTGCGAAGAGCCTATACGTGAACTGCTCGTAGTCCCTTATCGTCCCCAGGTGCCTGAGAAGCACAGCGTCAACACTGATCAACTCCCTTCCATTCTTGGCGCCTGACGCCCTGTCGCTCGACTGGTACGTCTCCGCCCTTCCTTTCCCTAACCTGACGTCCATCGAGTCCGCATATATCATCTTGGGCGTGTTGCCCGACGACGATATCGCCTTCCTGAGGTCTGCCACGTCCTTCGAATTCCACTCCTCAAGAACGTTGCTGACGCTTGTTATGCCTATTCGCACTGAACCTCCGCTTAAATTATTATACTTATAAGTTAAAATCATTTCGGAGGTGTGGGAATGGGAGTGCTTGCCGAGATAGAGAAGAACGATCCTGAGGTTTACGGATACATTAAGGAGGAGCTGCTCAGGCAGCAGGAAGGGCTGGAGATGATACCTTCAGAGAACTTTACGAGCATGGCTGTGATGCAGGCATCGGGAAGCATACTTACAAACAAATACTCCGAAGGCTATCCGGGGCGCAGATACTACGGGGGAAACGAGTACATAGACAAGGTGGAGTCATTGGCCATAGAACGGGCAAAGAGCCTCTTCGGCGTTCCGCATGCAAACGTGCAGGCCTATTCGGGCTCCCCTGCGAACCTCGCCGTCTACCTCGCCACGTGTGAAAACAACGATCCGATAATGGGCCTTTACCTATATGATGGAGGCCACCTGACCCACGGCTGGAAGCTCAGCATAACCTCAAGGTTCTTCAAGAGCGTGCCG
Source organism: Microcaldota archaeon (assembly GCA_027314605.1). GTDB lineage: Archaea > Micrarchaeota > Micrarchaeia > Micrarchaeales > CABMGC01 > JAJZIZ01. The sequence continues at coordinate 12,607 of DAHVAM010000005.1, read as the reverse complement.
TACCACGTAAAACCTGACGGCTACATAGACATAGACGAGGCAAGAAAGCTTGCGAATGAGAACAAACCAAAGCTTATCTGGATCGGCGCAACAGCCTATCCTCGCCAGCTCCCATTCAAGGAGTTTGCTGCCATTGCAGACGAGGTGGGCGCATACCTTGCCGCAGACATAGCGCACGTCGCCGGCCTAGTCCTCGCCGGAGCGCACGAAAGCCCTGTAAAGTATGCGCACATAGTCACCACCACGACGCACAAGACCCTCAGAGGGCCGCGCGGAGGGCTAATAATGGTGACGCAGAAAGGCCTCGACAAAGATCCGGATCTCGCGCAGAAAATAGACAAGGCGATAATCCCTGGCTTTCAGGGAGGGCCGCATAACCATCAGACAGCTGCGATAGCCGTAGCGCTCAAGGAGGCCGCAAAGCCTGAATTCAGGGAGTACGGCCACCAGATAGTCAGGAATGCAAAGGCATTGGCAGAAGGGCTGATGGCCAACGGCGTGAAGCTTGTCTCGAATGGGACTGACAACCACCTGCTTCTGGCAGACTTGACTACCTTCGGCCCAGGCGCCGGCGTCTTCGGCCAGGATGTCCTGGAAGCTGCGGGAGTTACGGCAAACAAGAACACGATACCTGGAGAGCCGTCCTCGCCATTCTATCCCAGCGGCGTGAGGATGGGCACCCCTGCGTTGACCACGAGGGGCATGAAGGAGCCAGAGATGAAGGCCATCGGCGGCATAATCGCCGAGGCATTCAATGAGATCAAGCCCTACAGCCTGCCCAAAGACAAAGACGAAAGGACAGAGTATCTCAAAAGATTCAGGGAGGAGATAAGGCAGAACAAGAAGCTTGCAGAATTAAGGACGAAGGTCAGGCAGATGTGCAAGCAGTTCCCCCTCTATCCGGAGATGGTTCTGTAGTCGTTGACAGGCCTGATGCCTATGGGGCCCCGCCTGACAATGGGTCCTGCTGGAAAAAACTAAAGCTAAATACCTGAACCGCTGCTATCAGATTATGACATTCGTGTGGAAAGAGCAGCATGGGGAAGCCAGGCAGAAGGAAAGGACGGAAGCCAAATTCCTCGTCCATGCGGTAAAGATCTACGAGGAGACGAGCAGGGAGCTCTCAGACATAACCGGAGCGCGCGTGGCCCTACCTGTATTGGCGATAAACCCCAACCCGCGGAAGGGAAACTTCGGGGAGATCGTTCTGTCCAACAACAGCGTAAAGATTCTCCTGAACCCTGGCGAGCGCCTGGAGAAGCCGCAGGCAGCCCACGAGCTGGTGCATGTAGCGAGGCTCTCAACCATAGGCAGGCTGCTGACAGGCACAGATATGATCGTCGAGGAGGCGTTCTCGATAATCGGAGAGTCAGCGATACTGGCCATGCGGTTGCCTAAAACGCAGGCAAGGCGGGCCGTGATAGACGGATTGCAGGAAGGTACAAAGAAGCCAGATTCCCTTACTGCCGCCGAATGGATCGCCAAGGAGTTCAAGAGGCAGAGCGAAAGGGATGCGCTCCAATTCGGATCCGCGTTCGGCAGCGCCGGCGCAAAGCCTGGAGAGCTACTCCGCGCCGCTCTGGCAAAGGCGGAGTCGCATGTAGACAGGAGCCAGTGGGAAGATCCCAGGCATGCCGCAACAAAGCACAAGATAGGTGCGGGCCTTGCCCTTATGCTCTTCCTGGCAAACGACTCAGATCCAGTACGCTCAATAAAAGCCGCAGTAGAGACCAAGGTTGCCGATCTCCTCACTGAAGTAGCAGAGGATCTGATGAAGGGCGGCAAGTCAAGGATAATCGCAGAGCTGCAAAGGCTACGCGGCTAGGCGGCAGACGCGCAACTGGACTTACCAGAACTTTTTCTTCGGGCCCTCGCCTTCCTTGCCTGCCCGCTCCGCCCTTATCCTGTATTTGTCTGCTGCGACTGTCCTTCCGGCGCCTTTGCAGACATGGCAGATCCGTTCAAATGTCTTCCCCCTCCCTCCGCATCCCTCGCAGGTGGTCATCATCTGGATCCTCCCAAAAGGCGTGTTCTGCTGGACATGCCTTCTTCCGGTGCCATTGCATGCGGCGCATCTTATCTGCTTTGATCCCGGTTCGCCGCCGGCGCCCCTGCAATTCTGGCAAACCTTGTAATGTTGCACGGTGAACTCCTTGTCAACCCCTCTCTCAAGGTCATCAAACGAGAGATAGAGGTTTACACCTGTCTGCTGCTGCTCCTCCTGCCCAAACATGTTACCGAAAGACCCGAATCCGCCAAAGCTAAACCCCGCGCCGCCGAAGATGTCCTTGAACATATCCTCCGTATTGAATCCCCGGAAAATATCCTCCTCGGAGAATCTTTGCTGGAAACCGTCTGCGCCGTACATGTCGTACTGCTTTCTCTTCTCCGGGCTGCTCAGGACGGCGTAGGCCTCGTTGACCTCTCTGAATCTCTCGCCCGCGTCCTTCTCCTTGTTGCGGTCGGGGTGGAGCTTGAGCGCCAACGCCCTATAGGCTCGCTTTATCTCATCCTGGGAAGCGCCCTTCCCGACGCCCAATATCTCATAGTAATCTCTAGCCATTCGCTACACTACCTGGTTTCGTTCAACCCCTGAAGTTCGCATCAGAGGCGTCTCCCTCGGGGGGCTTCTGATCATTTCCCGCATCAGGGCCAGGCATCTCCTGCTCCTGATGGTCCTTGTAGAGCTCGCCTCCTGCTGCCTGAAGCTTGTCTTTCAGGTTCTCAAACTTGCTCCTTAATTCTTCCTCCTTCTCGCTCTTTATAGCTTCCTTCATCTTCTCCACCGCGTCCTCCAGATCCTTCTTCGCCGCGTCAGAGACCTTGCCTCCGCTCTCCTTGAGGAACTTCTCCGAGTTGTATATCATGGACTCGGAGTCGTTCTTGAGCTCTATGTACTCCCTTATCTTTCTGTCTTCCTCGGCGTACTGCTCAGCCTCCTTCATCTTCTTCTCTATCTCTTCCCTGTCCATCTTGTGGGGCGCAACTACCTGCATGCTCTGCTCCTTCCCCGTCGCCTTGTCCTTCGCCGTGACATGCAGTATCCCGTTTGCGTCTATGTCGAACGTAACCTCTATCTGGGGAACTCCCTTAGGCGCCGGCGCTATTCCCATAAGGTTGAACCTGCCCAGCTCTATGTTGTCCTTCGCCAGGCTCCTCTCTCCCTGGAGTATATGTATGTCGACTGCAGGCTGGCTGTCAGCAGCTGTCGAGAACACCTGCGTCTTCCTTATCGGTATGGTTGTGTTCTTGTCGATGAGTCTGGTCATGATGCCTCCGAGGGTCTCTATTCCCAACGAGAGCGGCGTCACGTCCAACAGCACTATGTCCTTAACCTCTCCGGTCAGCACTCCTGCCTGTATCGCTGCGCCGAAAGCCACAGCCTCCATGGGGTCTACTCCTCTCTCTATCTTCTTGCCCAGGAGCTGCTCAACATATCTCTGCACTATCGGCATCCTTGTAGGCCCTCCGACGAGGATTATCTTGTCGATCTGATTGGGCTCAAGCTTAGCGTCCTTGAGCGCCTGTATCACCGGCCTTGTGGTCCTCTCCACTATCGGCACAACTATCTCCTCGAGCTTGGCCCTTGTGAACTGGTACGCGAAGTTTATCGGCGACCCGTTCTTGCTGGCAAGGAAAGGGAGGTTTATCTCGGTGGTCAGCGTGGTGGAAAGCTCAATCTTCGCCTTCTCCCCTGCTTCCCTTATCCTCTGCAGCGCCTGCCTGTCCTTTGTGATGTCTACGCCCTGGCTTCTCTTGACCTCTGCGACAAGGAAGTCGACTATCGCATTGTCCATGTCCGTACCGCCCAGCTGAGTGTCTCCGTTGGTGGATTTCACCTCGAAGACCCCGTTGCCAAACTCCATGATGGTGACGTCCAGGGTTCCTCCTCCAAGGTCGTATACGAGTATTCTCATCTCCTTTGTCAGCTTGTCAATCCCGTATGCGAGAGCCGCAGCTGTAGGCTCGTTTACCAGCCTCACAACCTCGAGCCCCGCGATCTCCCCGGCGTCCTTCGTCGCCTGCCTCTGGTTGTCATTGAAGTAAGCAGGCACCGTTATCACAGCCTTCTTCACCTCTTCCCCAAGGAACGCCTCTGCGTCCTTCTTTATCTTCTGGAGCACCATGGCCGAGAGCTCCTGCGCGCTGTACTGCTTGCCGAGTATCGTGTACTTCAAGTCAGTGCCCATCTTTCTCTTGAACGCATTGACTGTCCCGGTGGGGTTCGCCACCGCCTGCCTCTTCGCAGGCTCCCCGACCAGCCGCTGCCCGTCCTTTGTAAATGCGACATAGCTTGGGAATGATTTTCCGTACAGCGACGTTCCCTCAGCGCTCGGTATGAGCACAGGCCTTCCTCCTTCAAGTACTGACGCTGCACTGTTGCTAGTTCCTAAATCCACTCCTATTATTTTTGCCATTCTATCACTCTTTTGTCCCTGTCTCCTCAGTGCCCTCCTTTCCGCCGGAGACTATGACGGAAGCAGGTCTCAGCATAATGTCCTTCCATGTATATCCCTTTCTTACTACAGCGATGATCTTCCCCTCCTTCTCCTCGCTGTCCTTTGTCATGAGGACCTCGTGCTTGTAGGGGTCATAGGTTCCATCATTCTCTATCTCTCTCAAACCGTCCTTCTTGAGTATGTCTATGAAATTGGAGAGCACTATCGCCATCCCTTTGCCCTGTTCGGTCTTCATGTCGATGTTTTCCATCGCCAACTGGAACTCGTCAAGGACTGGCAGGAGCTTGCTGGCAAGCGACGCCTTCCCGACCTCCCGCGAGCCTTCAATCTCCTTTGCCACCCTCTTCTTGTAATTATCGAACTCCGCAGCCAATCTCATCAATCGTTCCTTCTGTTCCCTGCCTTCGTCTTCGGGAGTGACTTCTTCAGCGTCCTCCTTCCGCTCCTTGTCACTTGCTTTTTCTTCTTTTTTGTTCTCTGGCATTGATCTCCTCCTCCATCATGTTATCGAGTCTATGCGCGAACTCGATCAGTCTGCTGAACTCCCTGAGCATCTCCGACTGCAGTTCCTCCATTGTGCTTGTCATGTCATTAGACCTCAGGTAGTATTTCCTGCCCTTCCTTATGACAAGTCCCGAATAAATGAACCTGTTCAGATGGTATATGACAGTGCTTCTCGGCGTGTCCAGCCTCTGCTTCAGCTCCATGCTCGTCACGCCACTCCCCTCGATGCTGCTTCCCGCTATCTCCTTCAGCAGTCCCGGTTCGAGGTCGTTGTTCTTGCCTGCGAGATCAAAAACGTCGCAGAACCATTCTATCAACTCCTCCTCTCCGCCCCTGGACGGCCTGTTCAGCGTCTTGATGACCAGCTTCGAAGTGTTTGACATGAATAAGGGTTTGGCTTAATAAATATATAAATCTTTGTTTTCTTCCAACAAAACGTTGAAAATTCTAAGAATTATTGGATACTTCCGGGCTGAAGGAAAACCATAGATTTAAATAAATCAATAATTCATTCGACTGTTGGGGGCAGATTCAATGCAGGAAAACCCTACTGTTGCAAAAGTCAGTACTGGCGTGGAAGGCTTGGATGACCTGCTCTTCGGCGGCATCCCTACGAGAGACCAGATACTCTTGCTTGGGGACGTGGGATCCGGCAAGACGCTTCTCGCGTTTGAGATGGCGTACAAGAGCGCAAAGGCAGGGATTCCCACAACCTACCTGACAATAGAGGAGAAGAAGAAATCCCTGATCGCGTTCGCCGAGGAAACATTCGCGAGATTCACCGACATCCAGGATCTTATAGACAAGAATATGCTACACATAGAGGAGAAAAAGCTGCAATACGCCATCAAGAGCCCAGAGAACATACAAGCCATAGTCGCGGAGATAATAAGGACCGCTGAGCAGAACAATTCAAAGTTCCTTGTCATAGACTCATTCAGCCTGCTGAGGTCCCTATATCCTGACGACAGGTCATTCACGCGTGGCATGAACTACATCATAGAGAGCATAAGGAACCAGAACGTGACGACCATAATAACATTCGAAACTGCCAAGCACGGCACCGAGAAAGCGCCAGGCCTCTTCGAGGAATCGATGTTTGACGGCGTAATCAAACTTGCCCGGAGCACAGAGGGAGGGGAACTAAGGTTCCTACTCAATGTGGTCAAGCTGCGCTATTCAAAATTCAAGAGCACCCTGTGCGAACTCGAAATCACGCCCTCGGGCATAGTGATCACGCCTGTGGCTGCAAAATAAAGTCATCAATCTTGTTCTTCAATCTTGCCTTCTCCTTCCTATGCTTCTCAAGGAATTCGTTGATCTTCCCTGCGAGCGCGGCCTTGTGCTCCCCCGCAAGCATGCTGCCATCCCTTTCCGCCTCGAATATCTTCTCCAGCTTCTTGTCGTCAGTCTCAAAAAGATATTTGTAATACTGGCAGACCGAACATTTTTCCGGGTTTCCACCATACTTTTTCTGCAGCTCAGCGGTTGACTGCTGTCCGGTTATCGCGCGGTTCACCTTCTTTACGACGTCCTCTGGCTTATCACTGAGATAGATCGCGCCATTGGGGTCGCTTGACGACATCTTCGGGCCTCCTTTCAGGCTAGGGATGAACTTGCTGTGTATTATCGCAGGCTTGTAATAGCCAAGTTTTTCCACGACGTCCCTTGCCACCCTGAAATGCACGTCCTGGTCCACTCCCAAAGGAACCAGGCAGGGAATTTTCCTTCCTTCCTCTGCGGACTTGATGAATGTGCCGACAGCCTGCGTGCTGGTGTAGAATATTGCCCCTATGTTTGTCTCATTGGAAAAACCAAAGGCATCCTTCAGGGTCGAGAATGTAATCCTCTTAGCAACCCTCACGGCATGCTTGTAGATCTGGTTCGCATGCTCGGTGTCGAAATAAATCTTCGTCTTCTTCGGCTTGAAACCCAATGCGACGATATCCAGAGCATCCTCATGCGCCAGCCCATTAACATACTCGAGAGTGAGCTTAGGGTCATTCTTCGTCAGGAACTTCTCTTCGTCAGGTATCTGGATGTAGACATCGGCATCGAATTTTTCCTGCAGCCACTGCGCCATTATGAATTGAAGAAGGTGGGCAACAGTCATGCTTCCCGAAGGCGCTATGCCTGTATAGACATAGAACTTGTTGCCTTTCTCATACTCGTCAAGCAGCCAGTTCAGCTCCCGCTGCGCGAAATATATCTTCCTTCTTATCAAGTAATGCGATTCCCCCGCAAGCTTCCTTATCCTCTCCTCCATCTCTTCGGTGATTGGCTTGATGCCGAACCGTTCCTCAAGCCTATTGTAGTCTACCTTTCCTTCGACTTCATAGGCTGTGACGTTAAAATCCTCAGGCATGATACTCACTGATAATTTGCCAATTAACTTTATATAGGGGCCTAATGCCAACGGCAGGGGATAAAACGGAGAAGAGAATCAGAAGGAGAGATCCTCAAGTGCATTTCAGGGATTCTTCACAGAGAGGAGTCTTTGCCGCCTGGCCAGGCTTGCTTACGCCAACATAAAGGATATCTATCGGAAAATCACCGAATAGCCGCCTCAGGCACCCTAATAAGTTTGTTGGGATAATCCCATTTAGCCGGCAAAGCCCTGGTTCTCCCTTCCAGTCTAGCTCCCAATTTTAGATAAAAACCTATATAAATATTATGTATGCTAATAGTATCTACGCAGACCGGCAGGGTTAGCGTTAACTTTATCCTAAATATATGGTGTATCCTTGGCTGAAAAACGCGATCACGAATTTGTCCCTGTGCATGAAGCACTATCGGAGAAGGAAACAGGAAGCGTTTTGAGCAAGCTCGGCTTGAAAAAGGAGAACCTACCAAAGGTATTCGCTGACGATCCGCAAATTGTAAAGATCGGAGCGAAGCCTGGGCAGGTCTTAAGGATACACAGACAGGATAACGGCCACGAGTACGAATACTTCAGGTTCGTAGTCGAAGCGTAAGAATCAAGAGGTATATGGCATGGCATTGGATGGCAACGCATTGTTAGAATCGTACTTGAACGCAGCGGCGCTCGTGCAGCATCAGATAGACAGTTACAACAGGTTCCTTGACACTGGAATACCAAAGGCGATGGGCGGCCAGACGCTGATAGAACCAAGCGTCGAAGGATTTGCCCTGAGGCTTGGGGCAGTCAGGATCGGAAGCCCTTCGGTGATCGAGGCTGACAGCTCAAGGAGGAACATACTTCCTAACGAGGCAAGGCTCAGGAACCTCACTTATTCCGCGCCAATCTTCATGGAAGTGGTTCCTGTAATCAGGGGGATTGAAAAGACAGCATCATACGGTGAAGTTTACGTGGGCGACCTTCCAATAATGGTAAAGAGCAACCTCTGCGCGACCAAGACGATGACAAGGACCCAGCTGATAGAGAACGGCGAAGACCCGGACGACCCAGGGGGATATTTCATAATCAAGGGAGTCGAAAGGGTGCTTATCGGGCTTGAGGACGTCGCTTCAAACAGGATAATAACTACAAGGGAGAAGAAGGGCACAGAGGTAAAGGGAAGAGTCTTTTCATCGACACCAGGATTCAGGGCAAGGTGTGTAGTCACAAGGAACCAGAGCGGAACGTTCGCAGTGGACTTCCCTACAGTGAGCAAGAGCATAGAGCTCGTCCTTCTCCTCAGGGCGCTCGGCATGCAGCCTGACGACGTGAAGGAATACGCATCTGAGCTACTTTCATTCAAGAACGACATGCTTCTCAACCTGGAGCTCAGCCAGATAAACAAGGACGGAGGCATGCAGCCATCAGACGCGCTACTTGAGGTAGGAAGACTCGCAGCGCCGGGACAGGCTAAGGAATACCAGATAAGGAGGGCGGAGATGCAGCTTGACAGCTACCTGCTTCCGCACATCGGCACGGATCCAAAGTCGAGGAAGGAAAAAGCAAGATACCTTCTGGAGATGGCAAGGAAGTCGACGATGGTGGCAAACAGGCTCGTAAAGCAGGATGACAAGGACAATTATGCAAACAAGAGGGTGAGATTCGCTGGGGAGCTCATGGAGGAGCTCTTCGCATACGCCTTCAGGTTCTTCTTGAAGGAGATAAAGTACCAGGTGGAGAGAATGTCGGCAAGAGGCAGAAGGCTCTCAATCCAGTCTATAATCAGCCCTGACACGCTGACCGAGAAGATAGCATATGCGATGGGAACAGGGACATGGGTTGCGGGGCAGACTGGAGTCTCGCAGGTTCTCGACAGGACGAACCTAATCAGCACATACGCTCATCTGAGGAGGGTGAAGTCGCCACTGGCGAAGAAGCACCCACACTTCAAGGCGAGAGATGTCCACGGGACCCAATGGGGCAAGATCTGCCCGTCGGAGAGCCCTGAAGGGCAGGAGGTAGGCCTCACCAAGTATCTCGCTCTCATGGCCAAGGTAACAGTTGGCGCCGATGAGGAGAGCACCGAGAAGAGCATCAGGAGCATAAGCAAGATAGAACCTATGTGAAGGTTGTTTTTATGGCAGACAAAAAGACATATTTGCATTTGAATGGAAGGGCGATAGGGTTCATCGAGGAACCTGCCAAGTTCGTCAGCGAGGTTAGGCAGGCCCGAAGGAAGGGGCAGATATCGGGAGAGGTAAACATAGTCTACTTCGAGAAGAACGGGGAGATACACATCAACACGGACAGAGGAAGGCTCAGGAGACCTTACATAATAGTCGAGAACGGCAAATCGAAGATGACAGACGAGCTCATGGGCAAACTGAAGAAGAAGGAAATCAATTTCAATTACCTGCAGAGAAGCGGTATAATAGAATACCTGGACGCGGAGGAAGAAGAGAACGCCTACGTTGCACTCAGCGAGAAGGACATAAACGAGAAGACAACGCACACAGAGGCGAACTACACCTCGATATTCGGTCTAACGATCAACACATCGCCATTCCCGGAGCACAACGCCCTTGCAAGGCATGCCATGAGCGCTAACTTCATCAAGCAGTCGGAAGGACTGTTCGCGACGAACTTCAACCAGAGGTTCGATTCAAGGGGCTTCCTGCTTTACTATCCCCAGATACCTGTTGTGACCACAGCGTCGTACAACTCGACAGGCCTCGACACGCACCCAAGCGGGCAGAACTTCGTAGTCGCCATATCAACTTACTACGGATACAACATGGCAGACGCGATAGTGGTCAACAAGGCGGCGGTAGACAGGGGAATGGGAAGGAGCATATTCTACAAGTCATACAGCGACGAAGAGAGGAGATATCCGGGAGGACAGAAGGACAGGTTCAAGATACCTTCACCTACTGCCGACGGCTACATGGGCGAGCATGCCTATTCGAAGCTCAGCGACGACGGCATAATAGAGCCCGAGGTCAGCGTCAAGGAAGGGGAGGTAATGATCGGAAAGGTGGCGCCTCCTAGGTTCCTTGAGGAAAACATAGGCGCCGGCGGCCTGGAAGAAAAGATGCGCGACGATTCAACGGCTCTCAAGACGGGAGAGACAGGAAAGGTAGACAGCGTAATACTCACAGAGACTTCAGGGGCAACGAAAATAGTGAAGGTGAGGGTAAGGAGCAACAGGATACCGGAGAAAGGAGACAAGTTCGCAAGCAGGCACGGGCAGAAGGGAGTTCTTGCACTGATAGTAAACCAGGAGGACATGCCGTTCTCCGAGACCGGAATAGTGCCAGACCTGCTCCTCAATCCGCACTCAATACCTACAAGACTTACGTTCGGGCACCTCATGGAGATGCTTGCAGGAAAGGCAGGCGCAGTCAACGGCGTTCACACTGACGGAACGTCTTTTGCAGGAGACGGAAAGGAGAGGCTTGCACAATACGGGGAGATGCTTAAGAGCACAGGATTCAACGAACACGGAGACGAGGTTCTCTACGACGGGATAACCGGTGTGCCATTCAAGGCGAAGGTCTTCACTGGCGTTGTCTATTACAACAGGCTCTACCACATGGTAAGCAACAAGATACAGGTAAGGAGCAGGGGCAAGGTGCAGATACTCACGCACCAGCCAACCGAAGGGAAGGCCCGTCAGGGAGCCCTGAGATTCGGGGAAATGGAGCGTGATGCCCTCATAGGGCACGGCGCAAGCCTTCTCCTCAAGGAGAGAATGCTTGACCAGTCAGACAAGACAACAGTTCTCATCTGCAAGGAATGCGGTGAGATAGGGTATTATGATCACATAAAGAGGCTCAATGTCTGCCCTCTCGACGGAAACAGCCAACTGGTTCCTGTAGAGATAAGCTATGCATTCAAGGTGCTGCTCGACGAGATAAAGTCGATGCACATAATGCCTGGCATAAGGATGAAGGAGTGATACTATGCAAGCCGAAGCAATCGATTATATAAGATTCGGAATCGTCTCGCCGAACGAAGTCAAGAAGATGAGCGTCGCGAAGCTCACAGTGCCTGACACATACAACGAGGACGGCTACCCTATAGACGGAGGCCTTCTCGACCAAAGACTCGGGGTCATAGATCCCGGGCTCATCTGCAAGACCTGCGGCGCGAGGGCAAAGACCTGCCCCGGGCATTTCGGCCACATAGAACTTGTAAAGCCGGTCATACACTCGGAATTCTCAAAAATAATATACATGATATTGCAGGCAACGTGCATGAACTGCCACAGGATCCTTCTTGACGAGAAGCAGATCGCCGAGCTGAAGAAGGCAGAGACGGAGGCCTCAGACGCTGCGGCTGTGGAAGGCGCCGTTGCAGTAGAGCAGGAAACCATGGCCGAGGAGGCGCAGGCCCAGGTGGCCAAGCAGGCAAAGAACCAGAAGCAGAAGAAGGTAAAGAGGACAAAGAGATGCCCATACTGCAACGAGGAGCAGCCAAAGCTCAAGTTCTCGCAGCCCACGTACTTCACTGTCGGCGACAGAAGGCTCAAGTCCGACGAGATAAAGAACATGCTCGCGAAGGTGAGCGACACCGACCTCAAGCTGCTGAACATAGACCCGCAGAGATCAAGGCCGGAGTGGCTCATACTCACATCGCTGCTGGTTCCCCCTGTCAACGTAAGGCCGTCGATCACGCTTGAATCCGGAGAGAGGTCAGAGGACGACCTGACGCACAAGCTCGTAGACATAATGAGGATCAACCAGAGGCTCGAGCAGAACATCAACGCAGGGGCTCCGCAAATCATAATAGACGACCTCTGGGAACTCTTGCAATACCACGTAACAGCATACTTCAACAATGAGACATCAGGAATTCCGCCTGCAAGGCACAGGAGCGGAAGGGCGCTCAAGACGCTCGCGCAGAGGCTCAAGGGCAAGGAAGGAAGATTCAGGTACAACCTCTCGGGAAAGAGGGTCAACTTCTCGGCCAGGACCGTCATATGCGCCGATGCGCAGCTGTCGATAAACCAGGTTGGGGTGCCC
>DAHVAM010000005.1:0-250 GCA_027314605.1 Microcaldota archaeon | reverse complement strand
GTCAACTACTCTGCCAGGACTGTCATCAGCGTAGACCCTTACCTAGACATAAACGAAGTAGGAGTCCCCCAGGAGATAGCAGACAAGCTCACAGTCCCATTCTACGTAACGTCATGGAACCTCGAACGCGCAAAGGAGCTCGCAGAGAGGAAGGAGTATCCAATGATACTCAACGTGATACTGCAGGACGGGAAGAGGATACGTGTCTTGGACACGAACAGGGAGGAGGTGCTCAAGAGCATAATTCCAG
>DAHVAM010000058.1 GCA_027314605.1 Microcaldota archaeon | reverse complement strand
CTTTTTATTGTCTGCCATTCTGAATCACCTTGCCTACTGCAACACGGTAAATAAGCGCTAAATGATGAATACTCCTTGCGCATTACATCTTTTTATACATACCCTTTTCTCCGTTTACGGGCCCGGCGGGATTTGAACCCGCGACCATCAGATTAGAAGTCTGCCGCTCTATCCAAGCTGAGCTACGGGCCCGACAGGATTATCATATGTGGAACAAGGCTTTAACGTTTTCTGATAGGATATCAGCTGCGTCGCCGAAGTCCATCTGCTTGCCAGACGCTATCGCCTCGACTACCTCCCTAACATCGGAGGGCTGTTTGCCGGCAACAGGCGCATCCGTCTCCGCAACCAGGCTGCGTATATCCACTTCGCTTATTATCTTCTTCACGCGGCTTGAGAATCTTGGCGGGATCGATATAATGTAGCCTTTCCTTGCAAGCTCCTTCGCCTGCTCTACGTCTCCCTCGAAGAAATGGAACATCGCCCTCCCGGGCCTCTGCTCCTCTAC
>DAHVAM010000057.1 GCA_027314605.1 Microcaldota archaeon | reverse complement strand
GGCGACACCGTATGGCGTCTCAGGCTGCCGAGTCGATCGCTGCGAGGCTCCACAGATCTCACGATAGCCAACTCGAACGCGGAGGTGGCCGTCAGAGGGCACGGAGGATGCAGAGGACCGAGGGCAAGCACCGTCTCAATTGGCAGATATTGGCAGACGAGCCGTTTGCGGCGGCGAAAAACTGGGGAGCAGAAGCGCCGCGAGCGACCGAATCTGGCTCTATTGCTACGGTTCCGCCAGTGGGCGATCCTGGACTCGAACCAGGGACCTCTTCCTTATCAGAGAAGCGCTCTAACCGACTGAGCTAATCGCCCGTGCAGGTATGCCGGGCGCGCTCCGGCTTTGCGCTCGACGCGGACCGTCGCGGGTTGCGCGACGATCGCGGTGCGCACGCACGAAGCGCGCCACAGCAGCAGGCAATGGTAGCGCGTCGGCGGCGGCCGGTCACGCTTGCGGATCACTCCCGGAGGGAGGATGCTTGGGGGGTGGGACGAGAGGAAGGCCGGGAGGTGCCGGC
>DAHVAM010000056.1:270-517 GCA_027314605.1 Microcaldota archaeon | reverse complement strand
CCCAAGTTCATCACCTGACAGCTTTCCAGTCTCCCACTCCTTCCCCTCGCAGAAGCCCTTCAGCATGTTTGAGTACAGGGCATCATAGCTAATCTGCCTCTGCGTGAGGACGCATGTAACGCGCTCCTCCACGCTCTTTATCATCTTGTCTGATATCTTCTCGGCGCTAACGTTCAGCACAGAGAACATACTGGATACATCGAGGCCGTATAGTATTGTGCCATGCTGCAACAGCACTCCATCCTTC
>DAHVAM010000056.1:0-260 GCA_027314605.1 Microcaldota archaeon | reverse complement strand
GCATTGCCGGATATCTTCTTACCTCCTGCTGTTATGTCGTTTATAGGTGCGAAACTTGCGTCTATCCCTGCATTGCCCAACCCTTTGATGATCCACCCACATATCACTTCATAGCTCTCCCGAATGCCCTTCGGGAACATGGACAGCGGCGCTATTACGCTGTATGTGAGCTCTCCTGCGTAATCGTGGTATACTGCCCCTCCGCCAGTTATCCTCCTCACCGGAGTGACTCCGAGCTCCACGCACCTGTCGACATTCAC
>DAHVAM010000055.1 GCA_027314605.1 Microcaldota archaeon | reverse complement strand
GCTCCATGTCGCCAGCAGCGGCGCCCTTCTCGCTGTACTGCACTATTCGAACCCCGCCCTCAAGCGCGTGTCGCGCGGCGTTTACATGGCCGCCTGCGATGCCGCTGCGCGGGGTTATGAAGTAAACCCCTCCATGCCGGGCTATGCTGGATCTGGTATTCCTGATCTGCACCTAATCACAGCCTCACTGGGCCTGCAGTCGCATAAAAAGCCTCTTGCAGGGTTCGTCATTTGGCCGCAATGCGTCAAGGTATTGAGTAGTCGCTCACCCAGTACCCGGGCCAGTTCACCCCAGTGGCCACGCCGTTGTTGCCGTTGCCGCTGTAGTCGTTGGCGTTGCCGTTGAGCGGCCACCATGCCACAACATGCAGCAGGCTCACAGGGGCGCCGCCTATGCCCTCAAGATACAGTGCCTTTATCTGTGCTGGCGAGAGCGTGGTGTTGTACACCTGCACATTGGCCAGCCAGCCGGCGTACGGAGCGCCGTCGCCGATGCCCATGGTCCACGGGTAGCCTGGCG
>DAHVAM010000054.1 GCA_027314605.1 Microcaldota archaeon | reverse complement strand
ACTGAATCTGCACAAAGTGAAGTATACTATAAATACCGATGGTCCAGAGATGTTAGTTACGCATCTAAGAAACGAGTTTGACTTCCTTCTTAAAAACAACATACTTGCTGAATCGGATATCGCCAAAGCGAACAAGCAGGCATTCCTATCCTCATTTCTGAAGCAGTGATCGAGAAAGGGCTAAATTCCTTCTCGTCTATCCCTAATCAGAGTGCATGAAAGAGAGACTCACTATAACGCTCGACGGCGAGCTCCTCAAGAAACTGGACTCAACAATCGACGGCGTTAATGTAAGGAACAGATCCCACGCCATAGAGCGCCTACTAGACATAGTCCTGACACAGGCTGTCCCAAAAAAGGCATTCATCCTTGCCGGGGGGAATCCTGTCGGGTTAAAGGGGCAGCCTGAGGTGCCTAAGCCAATGCTAATGGTGAAGGACAGGCCCATACTCGAGTACGTCATCAAGGAGCTTAAGAGGAATGCCATAACTGAGATACTGATTGCAATAGGAAAAGGAGGAGAGAAAGTAACAACA
>DAHVAM010000053.1 GCA_027314605.1 Microcaldota archaeon | reverse complement strand
TTTTGAACCAGGCAATTGACAATCTTAAGGCGAATCCGCTATGCGGTATTCACATACCAAAAAGGCTTATACCTAAAGTCTACATACAGAAGTACGGGATAAACAACCTCTGGAAATACAACCTTCCTGGAGCGTGGCGTTTGATGTACTCTATTGCTGGAAGCGAAGTAGATATAATTACGATACTGCTTGAATGGCTTCCTCACAAGGAATATGAGCGTCGCTTCAAGTATTGAACCTCTATTTAGTGTTCATGATGCTCCGCTTGAGCCTTTCTACGCTGTCCATGTCTATGTTGTCCAGCTCCTTATACAGCTCCTCTTTCTTGGTGCTTATGTAGATCATAGTGGTCTCAGGGCTGGCATGCCTTGCGAACCTGCTGGTAAGCACCACATTGCCGTTTGTCTGTTTGGAAAAGCTGGTTATGGCGTAGTGTCTTAGCGAGTGTGTAGTGAGCCTATGAAGCCTTCTGGGCGTTCTGCTGGCTGACTCCTCGCTTATGTCGTAGACTTGGTCTACATCCGCTAGCTTGACATAGTACCT
>DAHVAM010000052.1 GCA_027314605.1 Microcaldota archaeon | reverse complement strand
CGCTCTCAACCGCAATATCTATGATAAAAGAGGCCAGAGGATTCGATGGTTTAAGGGATGCTGTAAAAGGGGCATGGGAAGAGATAAAAGAGGTACCAAAACATCTGCGAGACTGGGCAAAGGCCTCGCATAAATAGATATATCTAAAATAGCAACAGGTGTTCGTTCCACAAGGCGACGACAAAACAATCCTATCAACGTAAAAGAAGAGGCATTCCCGTTGGTGTGAGTCGAACACACAACCTGTCGGTTTCTTCTTATGCTTGCAAGAAGTCATCAAGCTACAGCCGACCGCTCTGCCATTGAGCTACAACGGGATTTGGATATATACAACAATACTAAAGATTATATATACTAATTGCCGCACATTTATATATGCGGATGAGTTGTGATATTGCCTATGGCTGAGAAGCACGACCAAACTACACAATCATCCCGGGTTGGGGCATTGGACGTTTCGTTCAAAAAGCCTAAGGTTACTCCCAAGCCGCAGGCTCGCAGCTCTGCATCATACCTTCCAATAGCTCTGTTCAGCATAAAGGACATGCTCAAGGAGTTCGCAAGCCACAAGAACTTTCCC
>DAHVAM010000051.1:246-638 GCA_027314605.1 Microcaldota archaeon | reverse complement strand
CCTAAGGAAAAGAAAGAGGAGTAAACATATGACAATAAAGCAGAGCCAGCTCAACATAGGAACATTGGGTCACGTAGACCATGGGAAGACTACACTTACGGCTGCGATAGCGCATAAATGGACTGATATACATAGTGAAAGCGTTAAGAGAAGTATGACTATAAAGCTGGGCTACTCTGATGCAGTAATTTACTCTTATGAAAAGGACGGCAAGACTGAATATACTACAGAGAAGCAGCAGGGAGCAAAGGAGTTGGTAAAGATATCGTTGCTTGACTCCCCAGGGCACGAAACGCTCATGGCTACAGCGATTGCAGGTTCAAACATAATAGATGCTGTTCTTTTCGTCATATCTGCAACAGAACCATGCCCAATGCCTCAAACGAAGGAGC
>DAHVAM010000051.1:0-236 GCA_027314605.1 Microcaldota archaeon | reverse complement strand
GATAATAAACGCGCTTGGGATAAAGAAGGTCATAATTGTACAGACTAAAGTAGATATAGTCGGCAAAGAGAAAGCAAAGCAGCACTATGAACAGATACGTGCTTTTGTTAAGGGAAGCGATATCGCAGATGCTATAATAATACCTGTGATGGCAAACAGGAACATAAACGTGGACATGGTACTTGAAGAGATTGCAAAGATACCAGTGCCTGAGCGCGATACCGAATCCGATCCTA
>DAHVAM010000050.1 GCA_027314605.1 Microcaldota archaeon | reverse complement strand
TGTTCCTGATAAATCCAAAAGCGCAAGACCTAAACGAAAAGATAGCAGACGCAGACATACGGGTTATGCGATACTGCTTCTCTCTGCAATTGCGGTGCTGATAGGCTCTTTTGTAGACTCTGGCATAAACATAACCTTCAGCCTTGCAATATCCCTCTCATTTGCAGTGCTTGGCAGCGCAATAATAGCATTCGCCCCGATGATAACTGCGGTAATAGGCAGGATTGCATTCGAAGACAGGTTAAAACCCTACCAGATCATGGGCCTTGTCATGGCGGTCATCGGTGCAGCTCTTGTTGCCCTTTAACATCGCGAACGTGAAATCCCACATGCTTCAGCAATTGCATGAACGTAGAGGAAGCCCACGCCGTTTACGGGCAGGGGGATATCACATTCCCCATATGCAGATGCTGATAATTTATGAATGTATGGGCGGCTTTCGCCGCCCCTTCCTGTTTCTAGGTGACGCCAGAGTGTTAGCTGGCAGTAAGAGCTTGCCCTAAGTGATTTATTAATGTTTCTACTTTAGTAAAAGAGCTAATAGTAAGATATAAATAGTTTACTAAAGTAAAAGAATTGAGGAGTGCGCTGCCGAGCGCCGTATAAGAACGGACTTCTATTTCTGGGTGACAATATGGAACATAGTGTGAAACGTAGTGTGAAGTATGCGAAGGTGAGTTGCGAGAGAAGGAAC
>DAHVAM010000004.1 GCA_027314605.1 Microcaldota archaeon | reverse complement strand
TACTCCTCCATGCGTGCCTATCCATCCGCTCGTCAGATTGCTCAGAGGCCCGATGCTTGTAACAGGAATTATGTGGCTAAGGAAGAAGCCGAGTGTCGAGAAGACCGATACTCCCAAGAGCACGAAGAAGAGAAGCACGAAGAATGACTTCGCCGCCATCAATAGCATGGCGTTGAGCCTCGTGACCTTCTGCTGCATGGAGAGCCCAATCACTATCAAGACAATGCTCCATATTGGCGCGATTATCACGAAGAGCGAGTTGAAGAGCGGCAGTACGCTAAGCCAGAGCAGCAAGAGCAACGGAAAGAGGCCGTATACCAGTGCAGTGAACGTCCTGTCGTAGTTGCCCTTCCACGAGTTCAGGAAGACCTTCGCGATGAGCTGGTATATCAGCGCGTCTATCGCAATGCCAAGAGGCAATACCACAAAGAAGAGAAGTATTCCTCCCCACAGCACTGAGATGTACGAGAGCGAAGATGACGCCATGTACAAGAAGCTGAAGAGAGTGTTGCCTCCGTATTGGTGCGAAGGATAGCCAAACGCTACAGCAAGGCTTCCCAACACCACATACGCTATGAAAGGCAGTACGGCAAGCATGTAGTAGAGCTTTACGGCTCCGCCGAAGTCTAGCTGCCTCTTTGCGTATTTCCCCGGATTCCAGAGGAGATTCCACATGAATCTCAATTCATCGACATATCCCATTGTATTCACTTTGTCTTTTTGATACCGAATAGAATGCAAAAGAATAAAAAGGTATGCAGGCCCGAGCCGGCTATTTCCTCTGGCTTTCCTGCAGCATTATCTCGAGCTTTCCTATCTCGTTGTTCCCTACAAGGAGCGCCGCTTTTTTTGTGTCAACGTGGGTGTTTTCCATGCCATTGAGATCCTTGGCGACTGCCTTCCTTATCGCCTCAGCTCCAAGGAGCTTTTTCGCGCTGCCTGTGAGGCCTCCGGTTATGAGGTGCCAGAAGGTTATCTCAGCTGCCACCCTCCTTGAGTTGACGGCGACATAGTTGTCAAGCCTCTCGAATATGAATTCCATGCACCATGTGTCCCAGCCTTTCCTTGTCTTGAGCGAGGCTCCGTCTCCGGCCGAATGCATCGGATCTATAAGTATCAGTTCTCCCAAGTCCCTCCTTACGAAGGAGTTGCCCATGAGGTCGTTGTGCGTCATCCGCGAGCCGTGGAGGGCGCCGAGGACTTCAGGGAACTGGGCGATTATCTTTTCGTAAAACTGCATGCAGCTTAGCTTCCCGTCCATGAGATAGTCCATGTGCAGAAACTCGGTGAGGTATCCTACCCTCTGGCCGGCTTCGAACAAGACCATCGGCCTGGGGATGTTGCTCGGGACTATGGAGTGCGCCTTTGCCAGCCATCCGAACTGATAAGCCATGAGCCACTTTGGGTTTCGGGCCTGGCCTCTGCCGTTCTCGTCATCGACCTTCATGAAGATCCCGAGCGATCTCAGCTCCCTGAGAACAGTCTCGTTCGTTTCAGCCGAATAGCTTGAAAATATCTCGGCAAGCTGCTTCTTGGGCACCGGAAGGTCGCCCTTCTGGCTGCTTATCTTGAATGCGCCTGACATCCGAAAACCTATTGGCCCCTTTCCCTGAAGAGCTCCCCTATCATGACATTTGCCAGCCTGGTGTGGATTGCGTCCATCGCCGCCTGGTATGCCTGCCAGTCTATCTCGTTGCCTTCCCCCTGGGATTTGATTACCGAGCCGAGCTTGTTGAATACGGCCTTGACAGTTGCAGGGTCGGAGAGGCTTTCTATAGCCTTCATCTTGTTTATGCTGATCATCCTTGCGACGATTCTCATTGCACCAGGGGACTCCTTGTAAAGAAGCACAGTTCCGAGCGCCCTCGAAAGGGTGTCTTCGCGGATATCAGTTCCAGGATATGGGTCTGTCAGGAGCGTGGCCATGGTATTGGAGACGGAGAGCGAGACCAGCAGCGCCTCGACCTGTAATACCTCCCTTACAAACCTGTCGGCGATGTCCGGATGTGCCTTTCGCAGGGCATCCACATTCTTGGCTATCTGGCCGACCTTTTCCTTCGTCTGCCTTGGGCTGAGCTCAGCCTTTTCTTCATGCGAACGGCCCCTGAACAGGCGCATTATGGGCGAAAGGACATTGCTGTCCTGCGCCGCAGGCTCATGCCCGGCTTTATGGATAATCGCCATTTTATCTGAGAATTAAAGTGTCTTTTCTCCTACTTAAAGATTGCTTTTCAGTTTGACTACATGTCCACAATCCGGCCGATGCGGACCCTTTCGGCCCCTTTTCTGAGAGCTGCCTTGACTGCCTCGCCTATCTTCGGATCAACAGCCCCTGTGACGCCTTCCTTGCTTTTATCTGTCCAAGGCTTGAATGTACTGTTTTCCAGCTCCACTTTTTGTCTTGTCATCTTCACCATATCATCCATAGTCTGGTGTCGCTGAACCTTTTTAAAAGAGCCCTAGAGCCATGGCTACTGTCGAATTATCTGAAGAAGAGTGCGCTTCTTGAGAACATCGACATGACTATAGAAAGCACAAGCACTATCGCGATGCTCTCCAGGATGGCGAATCCCTCAAATACGAAGAGAAGCCCTGCTATTATTATCAGGACAAGCGCGTAGAGCGGCTTGTTCCACCTGAGCACCTTGCTGCCGTCAAGGGGGTAGATAGGAAGCATGTTCACGAATGCGAGCCAGAGCGAGATGAAAAAGGTCGTGCCGATTATTGCGCCAATGTATCCGGCATGGTAGCTTGCAGGGAGCAGCAGCGAGATCACGAGAAAGAAAGCAAAGACTGCGAAGTTTGTCATCGGGCCTGCGAGGGAGGTTATGCCGTCCTGCTTCTTCGTGAAGGTGTTCGTGTAGATCATCGTGGCGCCTGGAAGCGCCATCAGGAATCCCAGGAAACTGGTGACCAGCGCTATGAGTATCCCCATGTCAGACCTCTGGAATGCGGCTATGGCGCCGTAGCGCTGCGCTACCCGCTTGTGCATATACTCATGGAGTATGAATGAAAAGGTCACTGCGACAAGGGCTATCGGGAGATAGAAGAGGAAGGAATTGCTGCAGAGCGCGGCCATTATGCCGCTTGGCAGAGTGCACCCCTGCAGCGAAGATGCCGGCGCGCTTCCCGCTCCGCTGAGAAGGATGCTGAAGGCTATCGCTAGCGCTACGTCGGCAATCAGCATATCCTGTATCTCCTGATTTACGGGAGTCATGCGGTACATTCATTCACGCTAGGGATTCTTGTTTTCAGAAATACTTATAAAGTATCTCGCTAAAGATATAAAACGATAGCCCAGACATAGCCCTGTAGTCTAGCGGTCAAGGACATCGGGCTCTGAACCCGGTAACCCCAGTTCGAATCTGGGCAGGGCTATCCATAATTCAAAGCCCAGATGACCCTGCTTCTCACTGACATCGACAGACATACCGCAGGGGCTTCAGGGTTTGGGATGTTCTGCTATGCACTTTAGGACCTTCCAGCTTTCAGCTTTTAGCTTCGGATTTCCATGAAAGTCCAGATCGATGCCGTCTTCAGCATACCTGGGTATCATATGGATATGGAAATGTAAGACAGACTGCTGGGCCGCACTCCCCGAGGCATTGAAGAAATTCAATCCGTCGACATTCAGTTTCGATTTGAATATGCCTGCAAGTTTCTTTGCCGCCGAGGCGGTCTCCAGAAATTCATCTTCAGGCATGTCGAATATTGCTTCGTAGTGCGTCTTCGGAATTATTAGAATGTGCCCCGGGGCGACGGGATTTGCATCGGCTATTGCCTTTACAGACAAATCCTCATAAACAGCCAATGCCTCGGCTTTCCCTTCGATTATGTCGCAGAATGTGCAGTTTCTCGCAGATGACATGCTTTTATGACGCCTGCCTCGGATATATAGCTTGCGTACAGGCCCAGAGTCTCGGGCCGTACGGGCAGCGGGAGCAGGAAGAGCGCGCAGGGCAATAAATAAAGCCTTTGCACTGCAATAACTATTGCTTGATTCTATGGACATAATAGACACCTCATGGGCCGAGAAGTACAGGCCTCAGGCGCTTGACGAGGTCATAGGACAGGGAGCCATAGTGGCGAAGCTCAAGGACTTCGTAAAGGCGAGGAACTTCCCGAACATGATATTCGCTGGACCTGCGGGAGTAGGCAAGACGACCTGCGCAATGGCGATGGCAAGGGAGCTCTACGGAAAGCGGATCAACGAATCATTTTTGGAGTTAAACGCAAGCGACAGCAGGGGGATTGACGTGGTCCGAGGGAAGGTCAAGGAGTTCGCAAGGACAATCTCAATGGACAGCGGCACGATAAAGATAGTCTTCCTCGACGAGGCGGACGCGCTTACAGCGGAGGCGCAGCACGCGCTTAGGAGGACAATGGAAAAGTATTCTGCCACAACCAGATTCATAATGAGCGCAAACTACTCCAGCAAGATAATAGATCCGATACAGAGCAGGTGCGTAGTCTTCAGGTTCAAGCCATTGAAGGAGGAGGAGATGGTCTCCTACATAAAAAGAGTGGCCGAGAAGGAGGGATTGGACATATCGAACAAGGCGACAGAGGCGCTGCTCTATGTCAGCGAGGGAGACCTCAGGAGGCTTACAAACACGCTGCAGAGCGCCGCGGTCTCGGGAAACAAGATAGAGGAGAGCGCAGTATACGACATTGCGGCAAGGGCGCGGCCAAAGGAGATTGTCGCTATGCTGAGATACGCGTTGTCTGGTGATTTCGAGAAGGCGAGGAACGAATTGAACACGCTTGTGCTTGTCTACGGAATGAGCGGCGAGGACATTCTCGTCCAGTGCTACAGGGAGGCGCTGAACCTTGACATTGAAGACAGGATGAAGCTGAAACTCATAAGCAGCATAGGCGAGTGCAACTTCAGGATTGTCGAAGGAGCGAATGACAGGATACAGCTTGAAGCCATGCTCGCGAATTTTGCACTCCTTAAAGATTCGAAGTGATCCCATGCCTTTCGATGGAACTGGATTTAGAGAGAGAAGGGAGGAGCCTGAACCACAGAGGCCAGGCCCTATCGTGAAAGTTTTGGCAGCGACGATTATTGCCGGTGCGGTAGGTTTTTGGGCGCTGGAGATAAAGAACATCTTTGACTCGAGAATGAACGACGAACAGAGCCTTACAAGCAGAACTGATGATTTGAAGATTGTTGCGCGAAAGCTTACCCTCGAAAGAAGATCAGGATACCATTAAAGCACTCCTCGCTGCCCCTGCTCCTGAGTTTGCATCCGCGCCGCTTCTTTCCAGCCTCCGGGTTCTTCCCTTGGGCTTTTTTTTTGCAGCAACTGCAGTGCCGCGACGACGAAGAGGGCTTAAACCTGAGGATCTTGCAGACAATGCTTAAATAGCAAGGAACACCATATAGAATCGGTGGTAGTATGGAGGGTCGCATGGAGCGGCAGGGGAGTACGTGGAGGGTCATGCGCCTTCTGCGGCGTGACGAGGATGTGGTGGTAGGAGTAGGGCTGGGCATTCTCGTAGCATCGGGAATGGAGATGGCCTTCGGGCATCTCCTTAGGGAGAAGGCAAGCCAGGATCTCGCCAAGGAGATCATCAGCACGGCTGTGGGCACAGGCGTGGATCTCGTGCTTGCAAGTGGCATAAGGACAGGAATACATCATTGCCTGAGGCTCCTGCGAGGGGAGGCCAAGTCGATGGCTGCGAATCAGAATGCGCCGGCTGCGACGGAGGCAGACATATTCGGCTGCGTAGGCGGGAACAGGGCGGCATGAGAGGAATAGGCATTTAGTAATTGAACATTCGGAGAGACGAGACGCCGCAGTGCTTAACCGGCGAACCCGCTGTGGATTCGGCAGCCAGCGTGCGCGCCGCCTGAGCGAGGCGCATCAACTGGGAAAGGACACGGCTACGGGAGATATTCCTTGTTCTTGATTTTATCCCTTATGTAATCGTCGACGAATGTCAGCCTTGGGCCCTGCAGGGCATCCTGCTCGAGCTTCTTCTTCGATTTTATCATGCGCTCCAGTTCGACCTTCCACTCCTTGTACTTTCCTATCCACTCATAATTGAGCATCTCCTGCGCCCTCTTGATGTCTATCTCCGAGGCGTTTATGGTAAGCTTGTTGAGGAACTCGTATTTGTCGAGATCAGACATCGTCACTCCGAGGAACTTGGCATCTGGCGTGGCGACATCGGCACCTATGTATGCCAGATTGATGCTCCCCGTCTTTATCGTCCAATAGATGTACCATCCCCACGCATCAGAGTCAGTGAAGACGTATACGGGAAGGCCTTTATCTGAGAGCTTCTTTATCAGCCTCCTGGTTCCCCTGGCGGCCTGGCCCTGCGGCGTGATGAGTATGCAGTTCTCCTTCTTCCAGAAAAGGTCCTCGTTGAGTCTCTGCCAGAGGGCATCCTTCTCCACCACAAGGACGTACTTTGCCTTTACGTTTACGAATTCTATGTCGTTGTCTACATCGCTCGGTATGGCCCAGCCGCTCCTTCCCTGCTTCGTGCAGTCTATCTCTATCTTCTCGTTTCCGAACGTGTCTATGATCTTCATGTTTCCGGCGAGAACCCCTTTCCTGTTGGCGTTGAGATTCATCTCCTCTCTCTTGAGCCCTAGCGATACTTCAAGGTCCTCGATCAGCGGATTGGACTCCGCCTGCTCGCTGAAGACGTTCTCATCGATGTCCTCGCCGAGCGAGAACTTGAGCTGGTAGAAGAGGCCTCGTATGGTCGTATGGAGGTTCTCCCTGATGAATCTGTGGCATTTGGAGGCTATCGCTATCGTCTGCATGAACCTCTTCGACTGCGAGACGTTTACGAAGTTCCTCTCCTCCTTGTTCTCGCCGAGCTTGAGATATCCTTTCTTGGAGTCGAAAAGGACATTTGACCGCGTCCTGCTCAGCGTGATGAACTTTGGCGCAGTTCCCGTCCTGATTTCCGTTACTATCTCTTCCCCCAGATTCTCTATCTTCTTCTCGGGTTTTGCCGCCTTGGATTCCGCCATTGTTGTCTCCCATTCTACTTTTTCTTATTCTCAGGTGCATTTGAGACAGCGGCGCTCTCCATGATAAGTGGCGCCTTCTCCCTGGAATCGCTTGTTATTTATCTTCTCATCTTCTTTGTGAGCGCGTCACTCCTAGGGCTCTTCTTTAGGGCGACGGCGAGCACGTCTGCTATGTTCTTCGCCTGCACTATCTTTATTTTCTTTAATTCCTTCTTGTCTATATTTATATCCTGGCCGTTGCCTGCGGGTATTATGACTATCTTCATCCCCGCTTCTATGGCCGCAAGGACCTTGTTGTTCACGCCGCCCACCGGGAGCACCTCGCCGCGCACCGAGAGAGATCCTGTCAGCGCCACCTCCTGGTCTATCGGTATGCCCTCCAGCGCAGATATCACTGCCACGGCAACCGATATGCTTGCGCTGTCTCCCTCGACTCCTTCGTATGTCTGTAGGAACTGCACATGGACGTCGTAGCTCGCCATGTCCCTGTTCATATGCTTCTTTATCACGGCGTTTATGTTCTTGACAGCCTCTTTGGCTATACTGCCCAGCTTTCCTGTCGCTATCAGCTTGCCTTCGGTCCTTGACGAAGCCGGGGTCACCTCAGCGACTATTGGAAGTATTATTCCTGCAGACAGATACGATGAGCCGACGACAGCCAGGCCGTTGACCCTTCCTATGGCATAACCCTCACTCTTGAATATCTGGTAATCCTTCCTGTAATCAAGCGACTGCTCTACAAACTGCGCTTCCAACGGTTTTGTAACCTTGAAACTGTCGTATACATCCTCTTCTGCCACTATCTTTCTTCCTTTCTCTCGCGCAATATCTCCTGCAGCTCTAATTATTCCTCCAAGATCCCTAAGTATCAGCGTAAGCCTGTTCTTCCTTCCGCTCCGCCTCTTTGCCTCTTCGACCAGCGCCATGCACGCGTCGTAGCTGAACGGAGGTATCTTCTTGTCTTTCTTGACCTCCTGCGCGATGAACCTTATTATCCTCTCCCTGTTCTGCTCAGTGTCAGGCATCGATGATTCCATGTAGACCTCGTAGCCGTATCCCCTTATCCTCGACCTTAGTGCAGGATGCATCTTCTGCATGTCTGGGAGGTTTCCTGCAGCAACGAGAAGGAAGTCGCACGGGACGCCGTCTGTCCTGACAAGCGCCCCTGAACTCATCTCGCTCTGCCCGGTTATTGGATATTTTTTTTCCTGCATCGCAGTCAGAAGCTCCTGCTGCGATTTAGCATCAAGATCCGCAACTTCATCTATGAATAGCACTCCTTTGTTTGCCCTGTGGATAGCCCCGCTCTCGACCCTAAGGTGCGGAGGAGTCCCGAGGCCTCCGGATTGCAACGGGTCGTGCCTGACGTCTCCGAAAAGCGCGCCGGCCTTTGCTCCTGTCGCATCGACGAAAGGAGCGTGCATCAGTCCGGTATTGTCGACAATGAGCTTTGGTTCGCCGGTCTCGAACATCCCTGGAAGTATGCCCCCCACTCGCCTGAATCCGCTGACGAACAGCGCCACGGAGCCAAATATCAATATCCCAAGTACCAGTGCGGCCATTACGAATATTTCGTAGCCGTGTATCAGGTTCATCAGTGAAACGACAAGGAGTATTGCGACAATTATGGTTACTATAGGAATTATATTGCTCCTCGCCTTGCCAGCGTCAGTCCTGTTTTTCATCTTCTCCTTTTGTATCATCTGCCTGCCCTGGCCGTCAGGGACTGGCTTCGATGGATCGATCTTCTCCTTCTCAGGATAGGTCTGCAGTACCTTTATTAGCGGCCTGTTCTCGTCATTAGGATTCTTGAATACAAGGACATCCTCCAGGTCGGCATTCTCGAGAAGCTCTGCCATCCCTTGCGCAAGCATTGTCTTTCCGACACCAGGCTCACCGATCAGGAGCACGTTCCTGTGCTGGGCAGCTGCCTTTTTGGTAATTGCAACCGCCTTATCCTGACCTATCACTTGGTCTATCATCTTGTCAGGTATTTTTATGTCGTCGGTAGAATTGAATTTCTTCATTATTATCCAGCATAAATTGATGGTTTAACATTTAAATAGATGCCCATACGCTTAGGGAAGCGTTGGATGAAACGGAGAGCTGGAGCTGGCAGGCGTAAATAAAAAAAGCGTTTAGAGGGTGGGGAAGATAAATAGATTACTCTAAACGCATCCTTGTATATAAATATCTAGATTTATAAAGCTTTCTGCTATGGATGAGTTAGGATAGGAAGTTGACAAATAGGCATAAAACAAACAAGTACATGTCAGATAACGAAATCATAAAGACATCTTTCTGACGAAAATATCTTCTGACTTCCATCCACATGGAATAAAGCCAGGCCTGTCGAGTTCGAATGTCAAATTCCCAGATATGGGGCTTCCCGAAAGCTATAAGAACTTTGCAATAGGAGAATTTCTGATTTTGTGAAAGGCGGCGACCTGGAACGCAAGGATGGAGTCTTTAGAAGGAGGCTCATCGATGTCATAATAATCCTTGCGTTGGTCGTGATCGCGCTCTACGCCGTGCTGCTCCACTTCAGGATAACGGGACAGGGGATGGACAACATCATCGCCTCAGCGCTTGTCGGAATCGCGATAATAGAGGTTATGGGCGCAGTTGTCTATTTCTATTTCGCCAGGAGGATAGCCCTTGAGGAAGCAGGGCCTCTGAGAAACCTCTTCAGGATAATCGCATACTGCTTTCTCGTGATAGTGATACTCGCAGAGCTTCACGTAAATGTGACAGGCATACTTGTCAGCGCAGGGTTCCTAGGCATAGTCCTAGGTCTTGCCGCACAGTCGACGCTCTCGAACTTCATCTCGGGCGTATACCTGCTCTCAAGCAAGGCATTCGAGCCTGGAGACAGGGTCATAATACACACATGGCAATACAACCTGATACCCCCTTCCTACCCGCATGACAAATTCATACCAGGCTTCTCAGGCACGATAATGAGCATAGGGGTCCTCTATACGGAGATAACGAACGACGAGCGCCTTCCCATGCTTGTGCCCAACAACATTGTCGCGCAGGCCCTCGTGATAAACTACCACAGGGCGAAGGAGCACCTGACAAAAGTGCAGTTCAATGTAGACATAAGGATAAGGTTCACAGACCTGGAGAGGAAGATAAAGGCCGTGGTGTCAAAGAACAAGGGGAAGATAGACCAGTATACGATCGACATAGAGTACTTATCCAAAGACCTTTACGTTGTGACGATCCACATGAAGATGGACGAGTTGAGCAGGGCCAGAATCAAGACAGAGATCTACATGGAACTGATAAAGTATCTCAACAAGGAGCACGCGAAGCTTAACTAAGTGGCATCCCCAACGACTGAAGGCCGCGGGTTTTCCCGCTAAGCGATTATAATAGACTCAGCTTAATCCTACAAGCGCTGTGCCTATCGCTATCACGAACACCCCCAGCCACCTGAGGTATGTTATCTGCTCCCCCAGGAAGAGGAACGCCAGCACGCTCGCGAATATGTAACTAAGCCCTCCGACGCCGTAGGTCCAGCTGAGGTGGCTCCTGCCGAGTATGTAGAGGTATATCAGTGTGGAAATGCCATAGACCACCAGGCCGGCCGCAAGGTAGAGAAGCGAGTGCGAGATGCCTATCTTGAAGAAGAGCTGGCCCAGGCTGCCCAGGAATGTGCTCAGAAGGAGTATCACGAGCATCGCCTTTTTGCTGTGCGCAATCGCCATAGAATCATCAATAAGTCAATGCGACTATCACTATCCCAAGGACAACAAGCCCTATCCCAGCTATCCTTCCCATACTGAGCTTCTCGCGGAGCACGAAGTGCGATATCAGCGCTATGAAGATGAAGGTGCTCGCGAACGTCGGATAGACGAAGGAGAGCTGGCCCGAGCCAAGAGCCTTCAGATAAATCACAAGGCTTATGAGGTATGCCATGCCTCCTGCCCAGAGACCCTTGTTCAGCAGAAGGTTGCGCATGTGCACCCTGTTGAAGTCAAATGTAGGAACAGACCTCTTGAATAGATACTGCGCAAGGGCCGCGACTATCGCAGCAAGCAGGGTTATGCCTATTATCAGCAACTCGCTCGTCATCCAAACATAGGTTTTATGCCATATAATCTTTTAAACATTGATATGCCTCCCGTAACTTATGGCTACATTGCCCATCAGCAGCAATGATGGAATTTCACTTGGGGCAGATACAGATTATGCCCAGTCAGACACTGTCTTTGCTGACTCCCGGGCTTCAGGATATGCGCGCAGCAGGGTCATGTCGGTCCAAACTCCTTCTTGATCTTTGTAAGCTTAGGCCTTATGACAAAAACGCAGTACGGCTGCTTAGGGTTCTTTTCATAGAAATCCTTGTGATAATCCTCTGCAGGGTAAAACCTGTCGAGCTTCTTGATCTCAGTGACAATGGGCTTGTCGAAATCCCTCTGCGCGTCTTTCGCCGCCTCCTCTGCGGCCTTCCTCTCGTTCTCGCCATTGTACAGGATGATTGAACGATACTGCGTGCCAACATCGGCGCCCTGCCTGTTCAGGGAAGTCGGATCGTGCGACGCGAAGAATATCTCCAGGATTTTGCGGAGGGATATTTTTCCGCTCTCGTATTCTATCTTCAGGACCTCGGCATGGCCTGTGTCGCCATTGCATACCTGTTCGTAAGTGGGATCCGCGAGGTGGCCTCCGGCGTATCCGGATGTGACGCTTAGCACCCCGGGAAACATTTTGAATACGGCCTCGGTGCACCAGAAACAGCCCTCGCCTACTACTATGCTGCTTTTCATTTCTTCTCCTTCTTGTCGGGGATGAACTTAAGGGATATGGAGTTGACGCAGTGCCGTGTGTTCTTCTCGGTGAGCCCTTCACCTTCAAACACGTGCCCAAGATGCGCCCCGCATCTCGAGCATTCTATCTCGGTTCTCACGCCGTCAGGATCCGGAAGCCTCTTGACAGCGCCTTTTATCTCCTGGTCGAAGCTGGGCCATCCGCAGTGCGCATCAAACTTGTCATCGGATCGGTAGAGCGGCGCTTCGCATCTCCTGCAGACATAGATTCCTTTCCTGAAGTTCTGGTCGTACTCCCCAGAAAATGGCATTTCAGTGCCTTTCCGCACTATGATTCTCTCCTCTTCAGGAGTTAGCTTGTTCATCGCCATGGATATAACGGGAATTGAAGAGTTCTTAAGCCTATCTGAAATCCTGACGCAGTGAGGGTTCATAGCTCGAATTCGAGGTCAAGGAATATCAGGCCCAGTATTACCAGAGTCTGTATTGAGATTATGAGTAACCTGTTGCTTTGCGGATTCAGTATGGAGAGGCTTGCTATGTATCCCGCGAGCCAGTCGCTGAAGATCGTGGCGAATATGATGGCGAATATGAATATCATGAAGGTATGCCCCTCGGAGATCGCCGATTTGCCGAAGTGCTTTGCCCTGAAAAGTCCCCTGTCGAGCGAGTGCCTGAGCACGAGCGTCGCCGCAAAGTAGCTTATCAGGGCCGTAAAGATGTACTTCCAAAGAGCGGGAAACAGTAGGTAGCCCACCACGAGCACCACGGAGATGAACGTGAAGGCGATGTACTTGTTGCTGAGAGCCTTCAGGAAAAGCCTGGACGATTCCTTCAGAGCGCCTGGCGCAGATCTCAGTCCGTCGGCAAGCACCTGGGATGCGCTGCGCCTGCGCCTATGGAAAAACACCCTATCGCCACTAACTGCTTGCACGCCGCACCTTAAATACGTTTTGCACGCAGGCCATTGGAAAGCGCAAACAGATGGGCGTATTCGCCGGGCCTGCGGCGCCGTCATGCCGGAGGTATTGTTGATCTGAGGGTTGGGAAGGATGCCCCGTGGTGAAAAATCTCTTCAATGCAGCGCATGGCCAACTTCGCCAATCCGGTTAGCCTCTGTTTTAGGGCAAGGAATAAACATATGCATGGGCAAATATCCTAAGGAATTGCATGCTCTTTGGAAGGGAGAAAACGGAGGAGGTTGCCGTAGACTCGTTGGAAGGACTCGCTGGACGTTTATTCGAGAAGAAGATAGGGAATTTCGATGCTAGCGCGATCGCGGCAGTGGAAAGATTTGCCAGAGCGAGATCGGAATTTATTTCTGCCTGCGATGATCTTGAGAGGCTTGAGGCTGAGCCATATGTCGAGGATCTTTATTTTGCAAGCATCAGCACGATCAAAAGCCAGAAGGCGCTCTACGCGAAGAACATAAGACACATAGCTGAAACTATTGAGCTGCAGGGAGGGGCCGGAAAGACATCGTATGAGAAATACTGGTCGATCTTGGGAAACATAAACGGATCCATTGAGGAGATGCTCAGGACTAACGCGGGCTTCAGGACTGTGCTCTACAGTTATTCCAACCACCTGGGATCTTCCAAAAGGTCATTCTCGCTCATGGAGAGGTCGAGGGACGAGCTGAAACGCGAGATAGATGCGAAGTCCAGAGACTTTAGGCAGTACGAATCATTGATAACAGAGATAACACGATTGAAGTTGCTCGCCGATGAGCTGGACATCCTGGATGGGAGCTTGGAGGTGCTGGCCACAGGCAAACCTGGAAACGCTGCTGGAGAAAACAACTTGGAATCGAAGCTGCAGGCAGACCTGGGGGAAAAAAGGCGCGAGGCCGCGAGGATGTCAGAGGAAGTGTCAAGACTTTCAAGCAAGATACGCCTGCTGACAGCGCCGCTGGACAGGGCGGCGAGAAAGCACGACCATCTTTCGCTCGGAAAGGCGAAGATTAGCGCATTCGTTGAAGACCCTGTTGGCGCCATAAGGAACGAGGAGGACTACCTAAGGTTCATGGAGCTGGTGAAGGAGATGAAGGGCAACATAGAGAAGGGGAGCATAGAAACAAAGAACAACGAAGGCGCATTGAGGGCAGTCTCGACTCTCGTCGAATACAACCTGTACAATGAGATAAGCACACTCCGCGAGCTGCGGGAGAGGGAACGCATTGTGGAGAATGAGGCCAGAGTGATCGAGGCGACGCTTGACGAGGTGAAAAAGGCGAAGGAGAATGCGGCAAGGGCAGAGACCGACATCAAGAAGATGCATGATGAGATGGAGAGCGCTAAAAAATCCATAAATTCAAGCGAGGAGCGCATAGTCAGCCTGTTCGCGGATTATTACAAAAAGAAAATAACGATTAAAAAATAGAAATGAATGCTGCGGTGTGCGCCTCGGGGGAAGGCCAGGAGAACCCTGTTCGCCGCGTCTGGGAGTGGTCTACGCCAACTGCAGGGGTGAGACGATGACTGCATGAGCACCCTGCAATTCTTTCGCGTCCGATTGCCTGAACCGGCAGCATGTTTCTTTTGCACAGAGAAATCTGCGATGGAAAGTAAAGAAGCGGTACAATATATTGAAATATCTTTTCTTCCCCTACTATGAAATCAAGCCATGATTATAGAGGTCCTGCGTGAAAACAGTACAAGGAGAACATATGCTAGTAATGAAGTTTGGAGGGAGCTCCGTTGCTAATTCTGAGAGAATAAAGAATGTCGCGAACATAGTTAGATCGCAGGCCAGCAGGAAGCCCGTCATCGTCGTCTCCGGACTTGGCGGAATCACTGACGAGCTCATAGGCCTAGCCAATGCGGCAATGTCTAGGAAAAACAGCGATGCCGTTGCCGAAAGAATAATAGGAAGGCATTACAGCGTAATCAAAGCGCTCGGGCTGGCCAATTCGATAATAGGCGCCCAGATTGAGGAACTCCGAGGACTGACCGAAAAAATATCAGGAGAGGGGGTTTTGACTCCCAAGAACCTTGACCGTGTCATGTCACTTGGAGAAAGGATGTCAGTCAGAATCATCGCTGCCCATATGAATGCCGCAGGAATGGAGGCGAATGCATATGACGCATATGACGTAGGGATGATCACCGATTCCAATTTTGGAGGCGCGGATGTTTTGCCGTATACATACACCAGAATTAGGAAATCACTTGAGGGTATCTCTGGAATTCCGGTCATCACAGGATTCGTAGGGAGGGACAAGGAAGGCAATATAACCACGCTTGGCAGGGGGGGCAGCGATTATACGGCATGCATAATAGGCGCAGCGATATGCGCGGAAGAGATACAGATATGGACAAACGTCAATGGGATAATGACAGCGGATCCCAGGATAGTCGGCGGCGCGAAGAACATACGGGAGATATCCTTTGACGAGGAATCAGAATTGGAATTCCTTGGTGCGGACACCCTTCATCCGAAAGGCATACAACCCGCTGTAAAAAGCAACATCACGGTAAGAATACTCAATGCGCTGGACCCCAGCCAATCAGGCACAGTGATAAAGAAGGATATCGAAGAAGGGAAGCGCGTAGCGTCGATAACCCACAAGGAGAGGATGTCGGTAATAAATGTACAGAATCCGAAGACAGTTTCAACCGGGGATTTTGCACAGCAGGTCTTTGATGTGTTTAGAAAGCACGGGATACCAGTAGACATGACATCTACATCGAGGGCAGGGGTCATGGTGATAGTGAACGGAAGCAAGGACATCGCAGCCGCCTCGGAGGATTTGAAAAAGATAGGAAAGACCAGTGTCAGGGGAGGGATGGCAAAGGTTTCGGTTGTAGGGAAATCGCTCACCTCGATGCCGGGAATATCTGGCAGAACGCTTTCATCTATGGATGACATGCGGGTGGAAGCGATGTCTTGCGGGAGCTCTGGGATTAGCCAGAGCTTCATAGTAAAGGAAGAGGATGCGGAGAGAGCGATAAGGCTTCTTCATGATGAATTTTTTGGTAGGTAGCGATGGCAAAGATATCCGTAGGGATTTTGGGGGCAACCGGCATGGTTGGACAGAGCATAATACAGCTGCTGGAGAAGCATCCGTGGTTCGAGGTAACGGAGGTTGCTGCATCTGAAAAATCCGCAGGAAAGCTTTACGAGGAGGCGATGGCAAACAGGTGGAACATCAGCCAGGAGATGCCAGAATATGCGAGAAGGCTAAAGCTGAAGGAGTGCAAGCCTGATCTGGATTGCGAGATCGTCCTATCGGCGCTTGATTCCAGCGTCGCTCTTGAGGTAGAAAGGGCATTTGCAGGAAAAGGCTATGCAGTATCGAGCAATGCAAAGAGCCATAGGATGGACAGGGATATCCCATTGCTGATACCGGAGATAAACGCAGACCATGTTGATCTCATAAAGGCGCAGCAGAGGAACAGGAAGTGGAAGGGCTTCATCGTCACAGACCCCAACTGCTCAACGATACACATGTGCATAGCGCTGAAGCCTCTTCTGGACAAATTCGGATTGGAGAAAGTCATGGTCACAACGATGCAGGCGGTGAGCGGCGCAGGATACCCGGGAGTTCCTTCAATGGACATGATAGACAATGTTGTGCCTTTCATACGCGAGGAAGAAGAGAAGCTGGAGACTGAGCCCTTGAAGATCATGGGAAGGCTTTCAGGGGACAGGATAAAGGAGGCAGACTTTGCAATCAGCGCTCAGTGCAACAGGGTGGCGGTCAGGTACGGGCATACGGAATGCGTAAGCGTCAAGCTCTCGGAGAATGCAGACAAGGAGGATATAATTTCCTCTTTCGGGAAGTTCAACCCCTTGGCGGACATGAAATTGCCCTCTGCGCCAAAGAGGCCTATAGTGTACCTGGAAGGCGAGAACAGGCCGCAGCCAAAACTTGACGCAAATATTGAGGGAGGAATGGCGTCGGTGGTTGGAAGGCTCAGGAAGTGCGGTATCCTGGACTACAAGTTCGTGGTGCTTGGGCACAATGTCATGAGGGGAGCCGCAGGCGCGGCCGTGTTGAATGCTGAACTTTTGAAGATCAGAGGATATCTGGGATAGCTACTTTCTTGCCTTGACAAGCAAACGGGAAGGGCCCAGGTATTTCATGTATTCCGCCTTATGTTTTTTGCCCTCTGGTGTTATTTCGGGCTCGTCCACTCGTTCT
This sequence comes from Microcaldota archaeon, assembly GCA_027314605.1. GTDB lineage: Archaea > Micrarchaeota > Micrarchaeia > Micrarchaeales > CABMGC01 > JAJZIZ01. The sequence continues at coordinate 22,940 of DAHVAM010000004.1, read as the reverse complement.
ATTATGAAACCTGCGGCGATTGTGGCATTAACAAAATCACTGGTGGTTCTCTTGTAAATCTCGCCACTGTCGCCCCATGGCATTGTTTGCATTATTACGCTGCGATCGTGATAAAGACCCAAGTTTCCAGTGTTTAGCCTCACAGGATGGGCGACTATGAAGAGTAGTCTGCCATCTTGCTTCAGAAGCCCGTAAAAACGCTTCAGGAGTAGTTTGATCTTCTCCTCGTTGAAGAAATCCAAGACCATTATGGAGACAATCAGATTGAAAGAGGCTGGTCTGTAGTTGAAATCGTTCAGCCCTGATCTGAAAAATTTGACATCTGGAAATCTCTTTTTCGCCAGGTCAAGCAGGGTCTTGCTCCTGTCGACCCCTACAATCATCTGCGGCCTGACTCCTTTTGAGATCAAGTAGCTTATAACCCTGCCTTGACCGCAGCCTGCGTCCAAGACAGAAAATTTCTTGCCGTGGAGGTCGGGGAGGCATTTGTCAAGCGCAGGCATCTCGATATATCTCCAACTAAAGGAGTTTTCGGCGAACAGGTGGTATTTTTTTGCCGCTTTCCCTTCAAATGTTTTGTCTGCCGCCATAAGAATCAGCGGTTGGAGAGTCTGCTCTTGTAGTCCTCGTATCCGAAATCCCCAGCTATCTCTACCCTGCCGGTCTTTGCGTCGTAAAATGCGAGCGAGGGGAGTTTGATGCCATTGAACGTTGTTGCCTGCACGAAGGTGTACAATGCCATGTCCAGCAAAACTATCCTATCGCCGGGTTTGAGCGCTTTTGGAAAGGAGTACTCCCCTATGATGTCCATAGATACGCATGTAGGTCCCCTCAGCCTGTAGGTGTGCTTTGTTTCGCCTGGCTCTCCGGCGCCGATTATGTCAGGCTTATAAGGCATCTTTATAACATCTGGCATGTGATTGTGCGCTGAAGCGTCGAGCACGGCTATTCCTTCCCTGCCGTCCTCTTTTCTATACATCACATCAAGGACAGTGGATACCAAAACTCCTGAATTCAGCGAAATGGTTTCCCCTGGTTCGAGATGCACTTCCACTCCGTGCTTTTCCTTAAAGGCGTTGATTGTGTTTATCAGCAGATCTACATCGTAATCGACCCTTGTTATGTGGTGTCCTCCGCCGAAATTCACCCATTTCATTTTTGGTATGTACTTCCCGTAGAGTTTCTCAAAATGATCAAGGACATGCACAAGGGTGCCAGCATTGTTCTCGCAGAGTGCGTGGAAATGCAGTCCGTCTACCCCTTCAAGATCTTCTCCTTTCAGTTCCTCTGGAATTATCCCCATCCCTGCACCGGGCAATGCCGGATTGTACAGATCTGCTTTGATTTCCGAGTATTTTGGATTCAGCCTTAGCCCGACTTCTATTTTTCTCTTGCTCTTCGCTATCATTCCCCGATATCTTTTCCATTGCGCAACTGAGTTGAATATTATCGCGTCGGAGTATTTTAGCAGCTTTTTCATGTCTTCTTCGGAATATGCAGGGCCGAATGTATGTACCTCCTTTCCGAAGAATTCTCGGCCCAACTGTGCCTCCATCGGCCCGCTGGCGCATATGCCATCAAGGTACTCTTTTATTATGGGAAATGCCATAGGCATTGCAAATGCCTTTAAGGCCATGAGTATTTTCGCGCCTGTCTTCTTTTTAACATGCGCCAGTATTTCGAGGTTTCTTCTTAGCGGCGCTTCGCTTATCAGGAAGCACGGTGTATCCATGACCTTGTCAATTATCTCCTTGGAGAAATCAGCAGCCGCTGCATTCCTGGCAGCTTCCCTTGCTATATCGCTAAGGTAGTGTGAAACCTGTTTTTTATCCATGTTGTTGGCCAATTAACCACTATTGCGGCAAATTGCCATTGAATTCTTCCTGCTTCCATGGGAGGCCGTATTTGTTTAATGCGTCCATGAATTCGTCAGGATCCAACTGCTCGATATTGAACACTCCGGAGCCTTTCCAAATCCCTTTTGCCATGAGCATGGCGCCTATCATCGCAGGGACCCCCGTGGTATACGATATTGCCTGTGCCCCTACCTCCTTGAAGGCTTCTGCGTGATCGCATATGTTGTATATGTACACTGATCTCTTCTTCCCGTCCTTAATCCCTGTCATCACATTCCCTATTACGGTCTTTCCCGTGTAATTTGTACCAAGGGTCGCAGGATCCGGGAGCAGGGCCTTGAGGAATCTTATTGGAACTACCTTTGTGCCGTCATAGTCAACCTCGTCTATGCGAGTCATCCCTACATTCTGCAGCACTCTGAGATGCGTGAGGTAATTCTCCGAGAAAGTCATCCAGAACCTTATTCTTTTCAGGCCCCTAATGTTTTTTGCCAGTGATTCGAGTTCCTCATGATACAGGAGATAGCTGTCCTTTTGTCCCACGACAGGGTAGTCGAAGCTGAAATGAACGCTCTTCTGGTCAAGGATTGCCGGGGTTTCTTTCCATTCGCCATTGTCCCAGTGCCTTACAGCCTGCGTTACTTCGCGGATATTAATCTCGGGATTGAAGTTCGTTGCGAATGGATGGCCATGGCTTCCAGCGTTGCAATCCAGAATATCTATGTAATTTATCTCGTCAAAGAGGTGCTTTTGAGCATAAGCGCAGAACACATTTGACACGCCTGGGTCAAATCCGCACCCCAAGACGGCCATCAGGCCTTTCTGCTTGAATTTGTCATGGTAGGCCCACTGCCAGCTGTACTCGAAATGCGCGACGTCCTGAGGTTCATAGTTTGCGGTGTCAAGATAGTTTGCGCCTGCCTCAAGGCATGCGTCCATTATCGTAAGGTCTTGGTAGGGAAGAGCAACGTTGATAACAAGATAGGGCTTGTATTCCTTGATTAAAGCAGCGAGTTTTGGCACATCTTCCGCATTCACTTCTGCAACCTGTATCTCCCTGCCTGTCTTCTGCCTTATCTCATCGCGGATCTTCTCGCATTTTGAGACATTGTGGCTTGCCAGCATTATATCCGTGAATACTTCAGAAACCTGTGCGCATTTGTGCGCTACTACCCTACCGACGCCTCCCGCGCCTATGATGAGAACTTTTGGCATTAACTTCCTCTACAAATCTTGATGGAATAAATGGATATTCACATTAATAGAATTTTCTATTGAGGGTTCTGTCGCTTAGTCGACAGGATATTCATGCTGGCAACTTTTTAGCAGACGCTTACGACGTTAAAACCCAATGAGAGTAAGGTCATCCAGCCTTAAAGGCCGATTGATTTTCGATGCGAATAATGGCATCGATAGTGTAATTATAGGCAAACAATCTTTTTGCTTTTACCTGATCACTCATGATGCTCAAATGCTGTGAAGATGACTTCATGAGCCTGTTCATCTATTCTGTATGTTATAACCAAAGAACCCACATGAAACCTGCGTATCCCTGTGAGCGGCGCACGCATGGGTTTGCCTATCTTGGGATTTTCCAGGATCTGCGCTATCTTCTTCATCGCTTGTTCATAGGTTGCCCTGTCTCGTCCTTTTCTGTTTTTAAGCTCCTCCTGCATCTTCTCAGTGAAGGCAGGTTTGTATGCCATAGAATCAGTCAGCTTATGACTCTCTCGAACTCAGCCAGATTCTTGTAATGATGTATCTTCGTCCTTCCAGAATCGATTCCCTTCCACTCCTTCGCTATCTTCTTGATAAGCTTCTTGTCCGGTTCGGACTCATCCATCCTCTCAAGCACTGCGCCCAGCATCTTTGTGATCCTGTCAAGTTTAGTGTTAAGCTGCCTTTCCAGCATCTGCTGCTTCTGCATCTCGCTCATCAATTATATATTACACATTCGAGATTTTAAACCTTTCTGACTTCATCAAAGCCTAAAGGCCGATTGATTTTCGATGCGAATGTAAACATTATAGAACTTTCCACTCAAATTTAGGATAAAGATGAATTAAAATGAATATAAGAAAGGCAAAACCTAGAGATGCTGATGCTATATTGCATATCTTATCAACCTGTGCCAACTGACTTTCGGTACAGGGAATGAACAATTGGAATCGCTGTAAAATGAAAAATGCAAAAGAATTGATATTGAAAAGAATCAATGAAAGAGAGATATACATTGTCTATGATCGCAAAATTCCTGTCGGAACGGTCACAGTAGATACCTTATCCTTTTTGGGCAAGAAAACAATGGAAAGAGCTAAATGGAAAGAAAGGGACGCCGAAGCTACGCACATAAGCGCTTTGGGCGTACTGCCAGAACATCACGGAGAAGGGGCAGAACAAAACGCTTAAGATTTGTGGAAGAGAGATCCAAGGAAAGAAGGATAAGATACATACGATTTGACGCGGTTAATCAGAACCCCATAGGCATTTATGGGAAGAGAGGTTACAAAATAGTAGGAAAGTCGAAATACAGAGGATTACCCAGTAACATTTTTGAAAAAACTCTGAAATGAACAATCAGGTCAGGAAATCTAATTAAACCTAACCTAATTCTTTATCATCTTAAAATTATCCTGGTGAGGGTAAGGTCATCAGGTCTTAAAGTTCGATTTGGCTTTTCATATTGAATGCTAATCATTTATAGATTCAGGATAAATCGCTCTGAGAGGCCTTTTGAAACAAGATCATATCCTCATTAATATTCCAAAAGAGGTAAACTTATTCAATTCTTCATTTAATTCAGGATTCCCAAAGTTCATACCGCCTAAAAATCTTTTTGCACCTTGGTTGGTAGACATTCCCCCATACACTCTACCTCTTCTTACAAAAGCTCTTAACAAATACCCAAAATCAACTTTAGATCCGCCGCAAGTTACTTTTAATAGCAGTTCCACATCTTTAATTTCCCTTTCTTTCTTTTCTGGTTCGAGATTACCATATTCATAAGAGATATACTTCATGACAGCCAAAATTATTGGATCTACGACTTTGAAGGCTATGCCATCTAGACTAATTGTATTTGCTTTTTCCTTTATTTCGTAGAATGGAGTACCTAGAAAACCTGCTTGTACTAGATTTCTCTTCCCCATCCTTTCAACCTCAACCTCCTCGGAGGAAGCCAGAAAACCACAAAGCATTGTGGGTCGGCTAACAATACTGTTAGGTCTTTTATCTGGATGAAATATATCTATATCAAGAGTTTGTCCAGGAGAACTTGAACTATGAAACTGCATGGTAATTTGGTAATCTGAAACAGTTACAATGTTAGAAAAATTAGAAGGCAAAAGAAGATCCTTTCTGGGTATCTCATTTACCACCATATCCAAGTCCCTAAATGTAACCTGCAATCCTTGGCGTTGGCCATATAAGCCAACTGCCGTACTACCTATAACTACTGGAGTGTTGAATATTTTGCCTAATTGCGTATATGCGTCGTGTGCTAATGAAAATCTAGCTTTCAACGACTTGTCTCCTAGATCCGCAACAATCTTTTCTACCGTTTTATCACGATATTGTTATGGTTTTTCTCATCTAAAAACCTACCTACCTTTATAAAGAAGCATGAATACGATTCGGTACCTGCAAATGATAGTAAATACTTGCGTATGAGGGTAAGGAGAATCGAACTCCTGCTTACAGAATGTCAATCTGTCGTCCTACCACTAGACGATACCCTCCTAAATCTGTATTGTATAACCGTCCTTCGCGACAACTGTGTCCTTGAATACTTGGCTCGCTTCTTTTATTAGCGGCGCGGTTGTCTTATACCTTGTGCTAATATGGAGAAGAACAAGCTTCCTGGCGCCGGCCTTCTTGGCTATTGTTGCGGCTTCCCTCGCAGTGGAATGCTTCCTCGATATTGCCAGGTCTTTGACATCTTCGGTATATGACGACTCGTGAATCAGGAGGTCTGCGTTCCTTGCAGCGGTGACTGTGAATCTGGACGGCCTTGTGTCAGCCGCGTATACTATCTTCTTTCCGGGGCGCATTGTCGTGACACTTGCCAATGAGATCCTCTTTCCATTTACCTTTATCTGGCCGTTCTTCTGGAGGTTTCTGAACATCTCGCCCTCCAGACCCAGCCTTGCACTCTTCTCCTTTATGAAATTCCTTTTATCGTCCTCCTTGAAGACGTATCCGAGTGTTTTAATCGTATGGTCGAGCCTGAAGGCTCTGACAGAGAAGCCCCTTCCCTTATAGACAATCCCGGATTCTATGCCGTTTACCTCGACACCATAGCCCACTATTGCCTTGTCAAAGAGGATAAGGCTCCTGATTACCTTCTCCTGACCCCTTGGGACAAATATCTGGAGGGTTTCCTTCCTGTTGTTCAGCGCCAATGTCCTTATCAGCCCTGCAATCCCTATGATGTGGTCTCCGTGCGCATGCCCGATGAAGATTGCTTTTACCCTGTAGGAGTTTAGCCCATATTCTATCATCTGCATCTGAGTGCCCTCCCCGCAGTCAAATAGAAATATGTCGCCCTCTCGCTTCAGCGCTACGGCTGGCATGTGCCTGCCCTTGGCAGGCGCGGATCCCGATGAGCCCAGCACTGTTATCTCCATCATTCAATCTTCCAAGTCTATATTGACAATCTTATTCTTTAGATCCAATTCCTTTATCTTTATTCCCCCGAATGCCTTTCTTACTTCGTCGAGCTTTGCGTTCTTGTTCTTCTGCAGATAGGCTATTATGCTGTTTATCATCTGCATGTTCTCGAATATCTTGTTTCCCGCCCTGGAATAATAGGAGGACTCGCTGACCGTGCTCACTGCAAGTTGCTTCTGCGCCTCTATGTTCGAGATTATCCTCTCCTTCTGCTCATTGTTTTCCTTGTCGAACACCTCGCTTCTCTCATTTATGAAAAGCTCGTCAAGGAGCTCGTTAAGGGTATCGTATTCAACGTGATCGACACCCTCGTATCTCGCCACGCTGGCTATTGCATAGTCCTTTGGCAGGCCGTTCTCCCTGTAGATTCTTGGTTTTTCTTCGCTGATCCTCCTGAAGAAGCCGACTATATTCTCTGCCAGCGCCTCGTCATGCTCCCTGTTGTCCAGAATGCCTCCCGGATCCAGGCCGCTCCTGATTATGATGTCCTCAAGGTACAGCGGACCGACGTTTATCCTGTCAGACAAATACCGTATGAGCTTCTTATCGGTCGGAGCCGCTCTGACTATCTCCCCTGCCTTTTCAAGGTCCACTTCGCCTAAAGGCACTGCCCCGCTCTTCGGAAGCTCGTAGGAATTGCCAGGGGCGACAGTCCTGTCCCTGTATCTTATCACCTTGTAGCAGAGCTCTATCTTGCCGTCCAGAGTGGTGAGCACCATGTTCCCCTTTCCGAACATCTCGATTACAAGCCTGTAGTTGTCTTTGCCGAATTCAAGCACTATCATCCTGTCGGAATCGTATTGCAATATGGAGGTGAGGGTGGAGTTCTCAAGCCTCTTCCTTATGCCCATCGCAAACGTCGTGGCTCCTTCGGCGCCCTCTGTGAACTTTGTCTCGTTGAATGTCCTCAGGAGCTTGCAGTAGACGTGTGCGCTGCCTTCCTTTTTGTAGAAAAGAAACCTGAATGAGCCTTCCCCAAGATCGTAGAATTTCCTGAGTCTGCTTCCGGTGAGCCTGTCTCTCAGCTCCTCGACTGCCCTGCCTATCTCTATCGATGTGATTTCACGCATGGATTATACTGGTCGTGGTAGAATCTTAAGCTTTTGCGAGAGTGGGACGCCAGGCCTACTGCTTCTTCTTGCCCTCTTCCTTCAGCGCCTTTGAGAATAGCGCCGCGTTTGCTTTAGGGTTTCCAGACTTCTCTATCGCAGTGCCTATCTGGATTATGTCGCCTCCGCTCCTTATGACGTTCCTCGCGTCGTCCACAGTCTTTATCCCTCCGGCCACTATGTAGGGCACCGAGACCGCCTTCTTCACTTCCCTTATCATCTCCAGCGGCACGCCCGAATATCCCTGCAGCTGCGGATTGGAACCCGCATCGGTGACTATTATCCTGTTCCCCAGGTATTCCCCCGCAAGCGCCAAGGCGCCTGCTATTTTCGGCTTTTCCCTTGGTACCATGTTAGCGTCGCCGACCCATCCCACAGTTCCTCCAGGCTGCACTACTATGTATCCGACGGGCAGCGGCTCTATGTTCAGGGCTTTGACTACAGGCGCCGAGAGCATCTGCGCCTGCGTTATCCAGTAGGGATTCCTGGCGTTGAGCAGCGACATGAAGTACACAGCGTCAGCGTACCTTGTCACTGTCGCTATGTTCCCCGGAAAGAGTATCACCGGCACGTCCACCTTGTCCCCTATTGACTTGGTCACGTTCTCGAGGAGCTCGCCCTGCGCTCCTGTGCTTCCTCCGATGAGCACCGCCTCGGCGCCTCCTTCGGCGGCGCTGCACGCGGTTTTCACCGCAGTATCGGGGTTCGGGTAATCCACCGGGTCTATCAGCACAAAGAGCAGCGCTCCCCTCTCGGCGAGCCGCTCGTGTATGTATTTTTCCACCTTTCCTATCTTCATGCGCGCACCATCTCCTTCTGATAAGGAGAGTCTAATTTATTAAGCAGATAGGAGGCGCCTCTCTCAGCCGTCTCCTTGGGCCTGAACCCGAGCTCCTTCCTCGCCTTCGAGATGTCTATGCTCCTGTCGCTGGTTATGAACCTTATCTCGTCGGTGTCAAGCCCCTTTGCCTTCGCCACTATGTGCACCAGGATCGGGCTTATGTGCCTTGTCGGCTTTGGCACTCCAAGCATCTTCGCAGCCATCTCAAACAGTCCCTTCTGGGTGTATTCCCTGCCGTCAGATATGTTGTATATCTTGTTTTTGCTCTCCCTCTTCTTCTGCAGAGCCAGCTCGAATGCGTTCACGACGTCGTTTATGTGCACCAGCGCGAGGCGGTTGTCGCCTCTTCCGACCACATATGCCTTGCCTTCCTTTATCGATTTGAATATCTTGAGGAACGAGCCCTCGAACCCGGGGCCGTATATCGTTGCCATCCTGAATATAGTGTAGTCGAGCCCTGAGCCCATGATTTCCTTCTCGGCGAGCCTCTTGCTCTGCCCGTACGTGTCTGTCGGCTTCGGTTCGGACTTCTCGTCAAGTTTGCCCTTCCTTGCCCTCCCATAGACATTCACCGTGCTGGCGAATATTATTTTCCTGGCTCCGGCGCGCTTCGCGACCCTAGCCAGCCTCCTCGTCCCGAGCGCGTTTGTCCTCAGGATCTCCCGTGATCCTGTCCTGTACTGGCTCACTATGGCGGCAAGGTGTATGATCGTCGTTACGCCGCTGCAGGCTTTTTCAACGGCGCCCTCATCGGCGATGTCCCCCAGGTAGGGAATCGCGCCTGACGTTATCCGCGCGGCGTCATCGCGGTTCTGGACCAGCACCCTCACCTCGTAGCCGTCTCCCACAAGCCTCGCGACTATGTGCCTGCCGAGCCTGCCGGCTCCGCCGGTTACCAGTATGATTTCCTTCTTTTTCGTAGGCATCTAAGCTACCTGCCTCTCCTCTTCCTTCAGTAGGTTCCCTACTATGAAATGCGTCTTGCCCTCGGGGACTATGTCCATGGCGTAATACGTCCAATCCTTCCCGAACGGGAGGTTGACGCTCGCCAGGAAACCGCTGTTCACAAGCTTCATTATTTTCCTGTTGCTGTATCCCAGCCCGAATTCCAGGACCATCGACTTCCTGTATTTCGAGTTTCCAAGGCTCCTGAGGAGCTGCTCAGGAGGCGATGAGAGTATCAGGGTCTTCGTGTTCTTCAGTATGTGATCGATCTCACGCAGCGCGCGAGCGCTTTCCACCTTTTCCTTCGAATCGAAGAGTATCTTCACGGCTTTCGCATGCCATTTGTCTACCACTTCCTCAGCCTTGCCATGCGGCGCCGCAATCCCGAATCCCTTGGCATGCTTGAATCTCTTCGCGACAGACGCCTCGTTGTCGTCCCCGCTGAACGCTGCCCAGACGAACACCCCGCACTTGTTTCCCGTGTTGATTATCTCCATGAGGTTCTCGGTGGCTATCTCGCTGTCCATGGCGCCTCCTATCTGCCCTATCGGCACATGGACGCTCGCCTTAAGGCCAAACCTCGAGATCCTCCTTATCAATTCAGTGTAAGTTGTAGTGACGTACCTCGCCTTGGACTTGTTGTCCGAGACGCCGCTAAGGAACATTATAGATGCAAGGACGCGCTCCTTGTTGAACTCCTGCGCCCTTTCTATCGCAGAGTTCATTGTAGTGCCTGCCACATGCTTCTTTATCAGCCTGTAGACCAGCCTCTCGACCAGGGAGTCCTCTTTTAACGCTACCACATATATAATCGAATGGGAAGGTTTATATGCGATTATCATGCTCACCATATCAAGGCAGGCAGGAACAGGCGGGGAGGTAAAGAAGGAGCCTGAGGACTTCATAGTAAAAGAGATAACTTCAAAAGGCATTACGCTGGAATTGGGTAAAAGATACACTGGCGAGGGACTCGGAGAGCCTGCGCCGACAGAGGGCAAGTTCACCACGTTCGTGCTTGAGAAGAGGAACTGGGACACTGTCAGGGCGATGCTGGAGATAGCCAAGCGGACCGGGCGGGGGAGGAAGTCGATAAGCTATGCAGGAGTGAAGGACAGGAGATCTGTTTCAGTGCAGCTTGCCTGCATCTATGGGATAGAGCCTTCCAGCGCCGAGGCCGTACAGATAAAGGACATCAGCATAAACGGCGCATGGAAGAGCGATGGCATTGGGCTTGGGAGCAACCTAGGCAACGGATTCGAGATCACAGTGAGAAATGTCAGCCGCGCCGGGAACATACAAGGAGTGATAGAGGAGCTCGATGGCCTCTTCCCGAACTATTTCGACAGGCAGAGGTTCGGCTACAGGCTCAACAACTTCAAGATAGGAATGGCCTTGCTGAACAACAATCCCGAGGAAGCGGTCATGATATTCCTGACGGATAGCAGCAATGAGACAGACCCGGAGGCAACCGAAGCGAGGAAGAGGCTCAAGGAGGAGATGGATTTTCAGAAAGCTCTCGAGTATTTTCCAAGGCACCTGCGCTTCGAGAGGACGATGATAGACCATCTTGCAAGGTATAGGAACTTTGCAAACGCCGTGCGGGAGATACAGCGGGGCATTGCCATAATGTTCATACACGCAGTGGAGGACGCCGTATTCAACATCGCGCTTGAAGACAGGGTCAAGGACCATGATTTCGACTCTGACCTGCATTGCGGCAGGAATTTTTACGGATTCCCCAACATAGAAGACCTTCATGCGGGAAAGGACGGCGGGTTTCCGGCAGGCGCGCTTATAGGCTACGAGACAAAGGACGAGCACATAAGCGAATACGAGAAGGAGATACTGGAGAGGTTTGGCATAACGAAGGAATCGTTCAAGATACGAAGCATGCCAGAGTTGAGCATGAGAGGCTCTTTCCGCCAGCTGCTCTCGCCGTTCAAGGATTTCTCTTACTCCGTTGCGGGAGAGGATGCAGAGCTGAAGTTCTCGATTCCCTCAGGCTCCTATGCCACCATCTTCCTAAACGAGATAACAAAGGCAGATGAGCTAGACCTCAATTCCGTGGTCTCTTAGGCAGTTCTCTATTATCTCTGCCTCTCCTCCCCTGCCCTTCTTCCTCAGTTCATCTGCCGCGGGGCGCAGGGCCGGGGCAAGCGCGCCGACAGTCCTGTCATCGAGGCCGAATATCTCTATCGCCTTGATGACGTCCATGTACTTGTCAGGCTTCCTTTCGGCGCTTCTCATGTCGTGCCCTATCCTCCCCATGACATCCTTCCTGAGGGCCGCCTTGTCGGTGTTCGTCAGCTTGAGCTCCTTTACGTAGTACCCTATGATGTCCATGTTGCTCCTGTGCAGCATGAACCCTACCCTCTTCACGTGCTCCGAGTGGGGCAGTTTCTTCAGTTCGCTAACGTCAGTGTATCTCGGTCCGCCGTGGGAAAGCCTTGTTTTTGTTGATACCTCCATCTTATCAGCATTCATTCCTTATGGCAGAAAGGTATTTTATCCTTATCGTGCAATAGAAAACAGGTGCGGACCGTGTACGGAAGCGAGACAACGCAAAGGCAGAATGTCTGGGATGATCCTGATCTTTTCAAGCCCAAGATAGCTGTTGTAGGAGTAGGCGGCGGCGGGAACAACACCGTGCACAGGCTCTGTACGATGGATATCAAGGGAGCAGAGCTCTACGCGTTCAACACCGACGGAAAACAGCTCGAGATGCTTGACCCGAGAATAAGAAGGGTAATGCTGGGAAGGGAGATAACAAGAGGGCTAGGGGCCGGCGGATTTCCGGAGATAGGGGAGAAGGCGGCCGAGCTGTCGAGAGCCAGCATAGAGCAAATGCTGGCAGACAAGAACCTGGTCTTCCTGACAGCGGGGATGGGAGGAGGAACCGGGACGGGAGCGGCTCCGGTTGTCGCTAGGGCGGCAAAGGACGCGGGTGCGACAGTTGTAGGCATAGTCACAATACCTTTCTCTCTGGAACGGTCAAGGCTTGCGACAGCAAAGAAGGGAATCGAGAAACTGAGGGAGAACATAGACACCCTGATAGTGATAGACAACCAGAAGCTGGTGAGCCTCTATCCGAACCTTCCGATAGAGCAGACATTCAAGCTTGCAGACGAGATAACGGCGAAGGCTGTGCGCGGAATAACCGAGACCATAACTCAGCCGAGCATGATAAACCTCGATTTCGCAGACATAAGGAACATAATGAAGACAGGCGGAGTATCGATGATAAGCGTGGGGGAAGGCCGCGGCCACGACAAGATCCAGGAGGTGGTGGACAGCACACTCAACAACAAGCTGCTTGATGTCGACTACAAGAATGCGAAGGGAGTGTTATTGCACATAACCGGCGGGCCAGACTTGACACTCGGGGACGCAAACCAGATAGGATCGAAGTTGACTGAGACTGTCTCGCCGGACTCGAGCGTCACGTGGGCGAGGATGGATCCTGACTTCTCTGGAAAAGTCGAGGTCATAGGAATATTCACCGGAGTCACAGGCGCATCGATCCTGGGCATGGATAAAAGGGAAGACGAGAGGAACAGGTCAGGCCTGGATATAATCTAAGGGCAGCGCGGCCTCCTGCCTTTCATCAAAACCAGATAGACGAAGATATTAAAACCCAATAACCTTACATCGGGATTGCAGACGTTTCCTCATTCTTCGTTTTGTCCCTTCCGAGCATGTAGACCTTGCCGTTGGAGACCTGCTTCAGCTGCTCGTCGTGCGTTATTATGAATATCTGCCCCACTATCTGCGGCAGCTTCTCATTGAATACATTGACAAACCTCCCTATTCCCTGCCTGTCTATATTGTGCGTGGGCTCGTCGAGTATCAGCCACTTGAGGTTTGGCACAAGCACCATCGCGAAGGCCACCCTCAGGGCAAGGCATGCTACGCTCCTCTCGCCGCCGCTCGCTATGGTGTCGACATCCTCCCACGACTCCTTGCCCTCCCTATAGGTGCATATCCTCAGGATGTAATCCGATTCAGTGGCGCTCAGTTCAACTCCGGAGTAGTCGCCATAAGGATAAAGCTCCGGCCATATCTCTTCCATTATGCCGTTTATCGAGCCCACAAGCCTGTTCCTCAGATGGGCCTGGGTCTCCTGCAGCGAGTTATTGAATTTTACGAGATTGTCGGCTACGACTTTCTTGTATTTTATGTCGTTGTAAAGCCGTTCTATCTTCTCTATGTCCCTTCTCTTCTCCTCGATCCTCGCCGCCTTTTCATCCAGCGCCTTGCTGAGCCCTTCAAGCGTCGCCTCGTTCTTGCTTATCCCTGAGGAGATCTCGGTGAACTGCCTCTGCAACTCGTCTAGGCTCTTCTCGTCTATCTTTATCCCTTTGAACTCCTCCTGCTTCTTCGATATGCCTTCTTCGGCCTTTGCCTTCTCCGAGAGGTGAAGTTCTTTCCTTTCAAGCGCATTCCTTGCAGTCTTCAATTCCGACAGTTTTCTATTCAATGCCTCCGTCGCGTCATTTATTCTCTCAACCTCTTCCTTCAGCCTGGCGCTCTCCCCTTCTGCCTTCTTCAGCTCCTCTTCAGCTTTCGTTCTCCTCTCGTCGAGATTTTGGTAGCGTTTCAGTCTTTCCTGGACCAGATGCAGTTCATTGATCAAAGCGCTCAGCCTTTCCGCATCGGCCTTCTTGGCCTTCTGAATCTCCTGCAGGGATTTTGCCTTGTTTGACGAGCTTGCGGCGGATTCCTTCTTCGCCCTCAGCAACTCTTCCCTCATCCGCTGGTCGAGATCCCTCTCGCAGACCGGGCATTTTCCCACATGCCTTTCGAGCTCCTTAATCCATTTTTCTGCATCGTTCTTCTGCGCTGTTGCCGAGGCTACCTCCCCTTCTATCTTTTCTATCTCCCTTTTATGCATCTCGAGGTCCTGCGCAAGTTTTTCCTTGTCCTTTCCCTTAAGGCTCTCGTCGAGTTTCTTCCTCTCGAGTAAGTCTTTCTCCACGGAGGATATCTCATTCTGTATTTTGCCGAGCCTTGTCTGCGCGCTCTGCGCCTCTAACATCAGTTCCTTTCCTTTTGCCTTTGCCTTGTTTGCCTCCGATTCGCAGGATTCCAGTTCCTTCTTTACCCCTCCCAGATTTCCCAATTTCTCAGAGTCTATCTTGGATATCTCCTTTGATAGGATCTCCGTTTTGCTTTTCAATTCCGCAATCTCCTTCTCCACTGCAATTTTTCTGTTGTAGTCCTCCTTCATCTTCTTCAGGTTGCCCTGTATCTTCTTGTGATCTTCCCTTAGTCTCCCTATGCTCAGCGCTATTCCGTCAATATCCTTCAGGCCGGCTCTTCTCTCTTCTTCGAGCGCCGCCATCTGACTCTTATGCATCTCGATGTCGAAGCTCTCCGCGGCCTTCTTGCCTTCTTCAGTCATCTCCTTTATCTTGTTTATCAGGCTGGTGGTATTCTCCTGCGCAGTTGCAAACTTGTCAAGGCCGAGCAGATTGTCCATCTGCTTCTTTCTCTCCCTAGACTGGAGCTCAAGAAAGTAATCGAGCCGGTTCTGCTCCGAGTAGACTGCCCTCGAAAAAAGGTCGTAGTCCATGGCAAGGGCCTTCTCCACCTCTTCGGTAACCCTTTGCGGCTGGGACTGGACGTAGGTTCCGTTCTTCTGGAGGGTTGCCTTTCCGGCCCCTTCCAAACTGATCTCCCTTTCCACTATATAGGAATCTTCCCCTACGTCGAAGGAAAGCCTTATCTTGGCGCTCTTCTTCTGGTCCGGCCTGTTCCGTATCAGGTCATTTACATTTACTCTCCTGTTCTTTATCGCAGGGAAGGTGCCGAAAAGCCCGAAGGATATGGCATCCATTATGGAGCTCTTCCCCGCGCCCATATGGCCTATGAGAATGTTGGTGCCCCTGGAGAAAGAGAGCTTCGTAGAGCCGTGAGTCTTCCAGTTTGTAAGCTCTATAGAATTGATCAAGAGAACCACTCGGAGTTAACTCTCATCCAAAATATATAGTCTTTTCCAGCTTGGGAAGTTGCTGGAGATTCAGTCCCTTTTGGCAGTACGGAATGCCTTATTGCCTTCCCCGTATAATGCGAATGGGGCGGCGAACGCGGCGCCTGCCAAGGCGATGCTCATGCTTACCATTATGGCAGCGGCGGTGGTCACGGTTGTGACATCCCTGGCGAGACTGAAAAAGCTCTCGGTCACCCTTGCCCCTGAGAAGGCCGGAACCTTATTTTGCATCTTTGCTTCCATCTGCAACACAATGATACATAAACAACGTAAGTGCCCTATATAAACCTTTAGAAGCCTTAATTATAACTGGGTTATAGGAAATGATCAGCGGCTACGAGAAGGCATACAAGGAAATGGTACCGGCAGCGAGAGCCGCGCTCATCCTTGAGCTCAAGAAGAAATACAACATCAGGGAGGAGACGATCTCCAGATACTTGGGGATAACCCAGGCAGCCATAAGCAAGTATGTCAACGGAAAGTACTCTGCAAGAATAAAGGAGATAGCGGAGAAGATGGACAGGAAGATAATAGAGGAGTATGCTGCCATGATTGCGAACGGGAAGCCCGAGATGGTCAACAAGTACCTCTGCACTATATGCGGCATGCTGAACAGCTTTGAATGCAGTTTCTCCAAGATCAAGTGAAGGGCATGGTTGACAAGCAAGTGGAAAAGATGGTGGGCTCCGAAGAGTACAAGGAGCGGTACGGCTTCAGCGAGAAGGTCGAATACGAGGATTTCCACAAGGGCATAGACGAAGAGACAGTAAGGAAGATATCGAAGATCAAGGGAGAGCCGGAATGGATGCTTGAGAAGAGACTCACGGGATACAAAGTCTTCATGAGCAAGCCGACGCCGCGATGGGGAGCAGACCTGAGCGGCATAGAGTATGATGACATTTATTATTACAGGCAGCCGAAGGCGAAGGAGGCAAACAAGTGGGATGACGTTCCTGCAGACATAAAGAGGACTTTCGAAAAGCTAGGAGTGCCGGAAGCGGAGGCGAAGTTCTTCGCAGGCGCAGAGGCGCAGTTCGATTCCTCGGTAGTATATTCGCACGTGAACAAGGAGCTGGAGAAGCAGGGGATAATATTCACAGACACAGATACAGCAGTCAAGAAGTATCCTGAGCTCATGAAGAAATATTTCGGAACAATAATCCCTCCGACAGACAACAAGTTTGCAGCTTTGAACACCGCTGTGTGGTCGGGCGGTTCCTTCATATACATCCCAAAAGGCGTAAAGGCGACGATGCCTCTCAACGCATACTTCAGAATAAATGCAGAAAAGTCAGGGCAATTTGAAAGGACGCTGATAATAGCCGATGAAGGAGCGGATGTGACCTACATAGAGGGCTGCACTGCGCCGGTGTATGCGACAAACTCATTACATTCGGCAATAGTGGAGCTCGTTGCGCTGAAAGGAGCCCACATAAGATATGTGACAATCCAGAATTGGTCGAAGAACGTTTACAATCTAGTGACCCAGAGGGCGCATGTCGAGGAGAATGCGAGAGTCGAGTGGATCGACGCGAATATAGGCAGCAAGGTGAACATGAAATATCCCTCAATATACCTCAAGGGCAGGGGCGCCAGCGGGGAGGTTCTCTCCATAGCGCTTGCAGGAGAAGGACAGGTGCAGGACTCGGGAGGTAAGATATATCACCTTGCTCCGGACACTACCTCAAAGATAATTTCGAAAAGCGTCTCAAAGGGGAGCGGTGTAAGCACATTTAGGGGGCTATTGCACATTGCAAAGAACGCTGAGAACGCAAAATCACATGTGTCATGCGACGCTCTGCTGCTTGACGGCTTTGCCAAGACAAACACTTACCCGTACAACCAGATCAACAGAAGCGATGCGATAATCAGCCACGAGGCCAAGATTGGAAAGATAAGCGACGACGAGATATTCTATCTGATGTCCAGAGGCATTTCGGAGGATGATGCGGTGGCGATGATAGTCCTCGGCTTCATAGAGGACCTGACGAAGATCCTGCCCATGGAGTACTCGCTGGAGCTGAAGAGGCTAATAAAGCTTGACACGAGCGGAGGCGTCGGCTAAACGACAGGTGTTTCCTTGGATTACCAAGAGTTCAGAAAAGACGCAATTGAACAATACTCACTGCTTCCTGACGAGACGAACGAGCTCTACAAGAAGTACCACACCGACATCCCTCTGCCAAGCGAGGAGGAGCTAATATCTGCAAGGGCATCAGGCGCCCAGAGAGAGGTGGAGGCGCTTTCTAGGGCCATAGAGGGGAAAACGG
The DNA here is from genome assembly GCA_027314605.1 of Microcaldota archaeon. Lineage (GTDB taxonomy): Archaea > Micrarchaeota > Micrarchaeia > Micrarchaeales > CABMGC01 > JAJZIZ01. The sequence goes on along the minus strand of DAHVAM010000004.1, from coordinate 5,262 downwards.
GGTTAAAGTTCGACGTCATATTCTCAAACTCGTTCGTAAAAAACCAGTCAGGCTTTGTGAAGATAAGGAGGATGTCGGAGCTGGGGGAGCTTCTTGACAGGAAGATATACAAGAACTCCGAAAACAAGTTAGCCGCCTTCATAAATGCGAACTCGCGCGATGCGATAATGATAGACATACAGAAAGGCGCGAAGGAAAAGCTCAACATGCTGTTCATCAACGATTCGCACCTATTCTTCGAATGCATTTTCAACCTGGGCGAAGAATCAAAGCTTGATGTCTTCCAGGTGTTCTCATCTACCGCGAACGGCTCTGTGGCCGCTCCGCTGCAGGAATTTTCCTTGGAGAAAGGGTCTCATCTTGAATTTGCTCTCCTAAACGACGGGAATGACAGGTCAGTCCTGATGCACCTGTCAAAAGGAAGCATAGGCGAGAAGGCCAAGCTGAATGCCAATTTCGTATACAACGGGTCTAAGACCACAAAATCCGTGAATTTCTTAGACGCAAAAGGTCTGGAGAGCGAGATCGAAGTGACAGAGATAATCTACGGCACTAAGGAGCAGAGGTTTGACGTAAACACGCACATGTTGAACTCTGTCGAAGGCAGCAGGACAAAGCTGAATACAGGAGCCATACTGGATGGAAGTTCCCTATGCCAGCTCAAGGGCTATGCGAAGATAGAGAAATATGCGAAGGCCGCATTTTCAAACATAAATCAGAGAGGCATCATACTTAACGAAAGGGCGCACATGGACGCGCTGCCTGACATGTCCATAGACTACAGCGACCAGGTTTCTGCAACACACAGCGCAGCCACATCGCCGATAGACAAGGAGGCGCTTTTCTACATCTCCTCAAGGGGCATAGATGAGGCATCGGCAAGGAAGATGTTCGTAGCCTCTTTTATATCTAAATACCTATCAAATATAGGCAATGCCCACGCGAAGGAGATAGCCTCATCGATCATGCTAAGCAGGATAGACGGAGCGGAGTTCGGAGCAATAAAGGACATAAGCCCGAAGGGAGTCTGGCTCACGGCAAGCAAGTGATAACTATGAAACTAGAGATAAAGGATCTGCACATAAGCATAAACGAAAAGGAAGTTGTCAAGGGAGTCAACCTTACCGTAAAGGACGGAGAGCTGCACGTCATAATGGGGCCGAACGGCTCGGGCAAGACAACCCTTGCAAAGGCCATCATGGGCCATCCCCAACTGAAGATCACCGCAGGCGACATACTCGCCGATGGCAAGAGCATAAAGGACATGAAGGTGGACGAGCGTGCGAAGCTTGGAATCTTCCTCCAGTTCCAGAATCCTGTGGAGATAGAAGGGCTCGGGCTGCTCAATTTCCTCAACAGCGCAAGGGGCGCAGTCACGAATGAGGCGCTCAACTACAAGGAGTTCATGAACGACATAAAGACCACTTCAAAGGACCTGTCGCTCAAGGAGGAGATTATAGGCAGATCGCTCAACCACGGCTTCTCCGGAGGGGAGAAGAAGAAGGTCGAGATACTGCAGATGCACCTGCTCAAGCCCAAGATCGCGATCCTGGACGAGCCTGACTCAGGGTTGGATATCGATGCCGTGAGGGTCGTCGCGAACAATGTCGAGAAGATGAGAAAGGAGAGAAAGATGGGAATGCTGGTCATAACGCACTACAGCAGAATACTGGAATACATGGAGCCCAACTTCATACACGTGATGAAAGACGGCAAGATAGTCAAGGAAGGCGGCAAGGAGCTAATCCACGAGATAGAAAAGAGCGGTTATGCGAATGCCTAAAATCGACGTAGAGAAAACAAGGAAGGATTTCCCCATACTGAGCACAACGTCTAATGGAAAGCGGCTAGTATACCTTGACAGCGCCGCTACCTCCCAGAAGCCCGGCGGCGTCATAAATGCCATCTCAGAATATTACAGAACCTATAATGCAAACATACATCGCGGTCTCTATGACATCTCTGTCAAGGCGACTGAGGCCTACACCAAGTCGAAGGAAGCTGTTGCCAACTTCATCAATGCTGATTCCTACAGGGAGATCGTCTATTGCAAAAACACCACTGATGCGATAAACCTCGTTGCGCTGTCATGGGCCGAAGGAAATGTCGGCAGGGGCGATACCATACTGGCGACAGAGATGGAACACCACAGCAACATAGTCCCATGGCAACTCCTTGCAAAAAGGAAAGGCGCCAAAGTCGAATACATCAGAATGAAAAGTGATTTCACAATCGACATGGACGATTACAGGGAAAAACTTGAGGCTAATCCGAAACTGGTCTCCTTCACCCATGTATCAAATGTCCTGGGAACAGTAAATGACGCGAAGGAGATTACAAGACTGTCACGCAAGGCCGGGGCAAGAACGCTCATAGACGCGGCGCAGTCGGTCCCCCACATGCCTGTCGACGTGAAGGACATAGATTGCGATTTTATGGCCTTCTCGGGCCACAAGATGCTCGGGCCTGCGGGTCTGGGCGTGCTCTACGGAAAAGAGGCGATGCTCGAAGAAATGCCCCCGGTTTACGGCGGCGGCGACATGATAAGGAGCGTCTCCTTCAAGGAATCCACATGGAATGAGCTGCCTTGGAAATTCGAGGCCGGAACATCGAACACCGAAGGAGGGATAGGCCTTGGAGCAGCAATAGATTACCTGAATAAAGTCGGGATGAAAAACGTAAGGGCCCATGAGACCGAGCTCACAAGGTATGCATTGAAGAGGCTTGAAGAGACAAGGGGAGTCAAGATTTATGGGATTGGCCTCAAGGGAATGGCCGCTTTCAACAGGGCGGGCGTCGTCTCTTTCAACATAGAAGGAGCACACCCTCACGACGTTTCAACGATATTGAACAGCGAGGGCATAGCCATAAGGGCAGGCCATCACTGCGCCATGCCTCTGGTGAACACAGTTCTGAGAGAACCTGCAGTCGCGAGGGCGAGCTTCTACCTGTACAACAAGCCTGAGGAGATAGACATACTGGTTGATTCGGTAGCCAAGGTAAGGAGCGTCCTGCATCTAAAAAACTAACAATTCAAGCAGAATTAGCGAATTGCTAAATATCTGATAAGCCAGATAGATATGGTAAATGAATGGATGGGACTGCAATGAAATTCAGGCAAAATCCAATTAGCGTCTTTGATAGGAAACTGAGGCCAGATGAAAAACTGCTGAACGAGAGCCCCAATTCAATTTCGATTGTAAGGAAAACGACCAGAACGATAGACGGAATTGAAAACGTCTCCTCCGCAGTCCTCTTCTTTGTACGCGAAAAACTGGACTTTGAGAAAATTAAGGGGATTATGGCGAAACACCTGGGAGACCACATGGACGGGCCCGTATATTTTGAAATGGCAGTTAGGGAAAACGGAACCGTGGTCAAATATAACAGCCAAGTTGGCCAGACAGACACACTTAGGATAGAGGGAATGTCAGGCCGCGACGAAGACATACAAGAAGTGGCGAATCTCGGCAACAGCCTGATTCGCATATACTCGGGCATGCACCCAAAGAATTTCGATCCCGAAGTAGAAAAGCTACTCATCGGGATTGCAAAGGACATCGAAGCGAAAGTGGCCGGCGGGACATATCCGCTCCCAAGGCTCTGATCAGTTGAACCGGAGTGCAGCGGTATTCGCTAAGCCTAAGTAAGAACCATGACATATGTGCGATTAGCCCAATAGTCCGCCTCTCAATAACCTAAATTGTTTATTTGTTTCCCAAATTTTTTCCAATTTTTCAAAATTCTTATCAGGATCCCTCATTAAACGGGCTAATCCATCTATTTCTTTTAGTTCCTTCTCTGTTAGCTTCTCAAATACGCCGTATCTTGTAGGAGCAGGCCCTTGTATATAATTTATTTCATTGTTCATCAGAGAATGGAAGTCATAGAATAGGCTCCAGAGGACAACCATACTGCCTCTTTCTGGTTTTGCATTCCAAAATCTATTTGGATCATCTTTTCCCTCCCTTATATTCAACCATGCATCTGCCGGAAAATCGAATCTGCCAGAAGGAACATCGTAGGGATCAAATTTTTCATTGAGACTCCAACTTCCATCAACATCGATATTGACCCACCTATTTTCTTTGTCATTCCAATACTGATTAATCCAATGGTCTGCGCTTACTCCTTTTAACTTCCCGCGCATCTCGAAATATGAGGCATTTCCAGATCTAACTCTTGCCGGAATATCTTTTGATTTTAGTATCGAAGCCATCAATATGGAGACAAACCTGCAAGTCAGAATCAACTTATCTTCTTCTTTTCTATTTTCTACAAAGCCTCTGCTATCTCTCCGGTACAATTCGGCGAGCATTGCAGAGGCAGTAACCAGAATGTCATCCTCTGGTTGCCTATACCACGGGACTTTGTTCATATCGCCGAATCTCTTATCTGAATTTGTACCGGTATTTCCAGCGGCAAGAGTTGTCCTGTGTATTATGTTTCTTCTGACTAGATCCCCTATCTTTCTCACATCGTCTGGCAAATTCTCTCTAAGAAGATTTTTGTAAAGCCCAGGATTGGTGTACATTGAAAATTCGAGGTAATGCGTTAGCGATTTGTTCATAGCATGAACTTACTTTCAGAGATTATTAAACATTACGTTCTGAATCGCATTGTGCTTTAAGCTTATTGCAGGGGAGAGCAGTAGACTGCCGTGTTACATGTCTAATTGCTTTTTTAGACATGGTATCCACTATCTATAAATAGAGCCAATTTATAATCCTTTTCTCATGTCTGGCTGGGGCAAAAGGAAGCATAACAGGCTCTCAAAAGACCTTACCAGAGCCATGGTGCTGAACGGCACGCAGCGCATTGTAACAATACCACGCGAGATGTGCCGCTGGAAGAAAATAGAAAAGGGCGCGGTCCTGAAATGGAGCGACGCAGGACCCGGAGGGCTTCTGATTGAAGTCCTGGAGGTATGAAGTTGTCATATAAAAGAGAACCTTTAGGGAGCATTCTTATACTTTAATCCACAATATTACTTAAGGCTGACAGGGCGTATGAAAGAGCTTTAAGCCTTACCTTTTGATATACTAGGTGATAGCGATGGCAGATGGAGAAGATCCAGTTATAGTGTTTGACAGTGCTTCTAAAGGTTTTATCCTCGAATTGCTTAATAAGGCCGTGGACAAGGAAGGGTACATTATAGAGAAGGACACAGGACATAGAGTGTTTACCTTTGAGGGAGAGCAGATAAAACTAGACAAGCTGGGAGGAATACAGAAAGGATCAGAGATATTCATAGAAGACAAT
>DAHVAM010000049.1 GCA_027314605.1 Microcaldota archaeon | reverse complement strand
TCCGAAAGTTTCCGCAGGGTCTTGCCAGGTCTACAGGCCTCAGGGGCCTGGAACAACTTCATTCATAAATCTCGAAGGAACATGCAACAACGAGCTGCCGCAGTATGTCGCGCAGTTCAACGGAGCAAGCAGCAAGGTCAGCACGGGAACCGCAGGATTGCCGAGTGGTTCTGCTGTAAGGTCTGTTTTTGCCTGGATTTATCCCACTAGTTCGGCGTTCTATTCGATATATTATTATGGAAGTTCTGGAAGTAGCACCTATGCTGGCTTTGACTTACGCCCAGGCGACGGTTATCTTTCAGTAAATTTAGATGGACCCATATTTCGCTCTATGACTTTGAATCCTTCGCTGAACCAGTGGTCTTTTGTTGGGTACACCTACAATGGCGGGAGTTCTGGGAGTTCAGTTACATTCTATATGAACAGCCAGTCAGTTTCAGGAGAATATGGAGGAGCAATGAATACTGTAGTTACCTCTTCCACCATAGGAACAGGAGCAGATGGTCCTTTCCCTGGCTCAATTTCAAACGTACAACTCTACAACACCTCACTCTCAACCAACGAGGTGACAGCGCTCTATGATGAGGGAATAGGAGGAGTACCAATACTTCCCCAGTATCTTGTCGGATGGTGGCCGCTAAACGGAAACGCCAACGATTACTCCGGCAATCTCAACAACGGGGTCTCAACGAACGTGGTATTCACCAGCTCCTGGACCAACGGCTACACGGCGCCATGACTGCACTTCAGCGTATCTGGTTGTACTCCTCCTTGGGCTTCTTTAGGAAGGTGTACCTCGCCATGTTCTCGATGTAAAACCTGAAGAAGCCGAAGACGCCCCACGCGTTTATTCTCCTCACGCTTGTCTTCACCATCGCGTCTTTTATGAACCGCATCTTCCCGATCCTCTTCAGCCTCAGCGAGAGATCCCAGTCCTCGTAGGTCATCATCCGGGTGTTGAAGCCGTTCACTTTCCTGAAG
>DAHVAM010000048.1 GCA_027314605.1 Microcaldota archaeon | reverse complement strand
CATGGCAGACTGAAGTCTCATGGTAAGCCTTACGACCATGTAATAATTAAATCTTGCCAATTATCCTGGCTCCTTCAGAAAGTCTTGTACTTGCCTAGAGAGATGTCGAGCGTAAGCTGGCTCATGTTGTCGAGCATTCCCTCAGCCACATAGTTTACCTTGCCCTGCAGCTTCTGGAAATCGCTCGCATCTTCCGTTATTATGTTTATGTTGAGATTGTGCGGTTCGCTTATCTTTTTTCCAATCTGCGAAAGAATGGAGATGTCGCACTCCTTAATCTCGGGATACTCCCTTGTAATCCTCATCGCCATCTCGGTTGCAAGTATGTTGTATATCTTTCCTATGTGGTTTATGGGGTTCTTTCCCGCCGCAGCCTCTAGGCTCATATGCCTGAAAGGCGTTATCAGGCCATTCACCCTGTTTCCCCTTCCAACGGATCCGTCGTCTCCGGATTCGCAGCTGAGACCCGTTTTTGTCAGATAGATGTCTTCTCTCTGTATATCGTCTCCCGTATTGACATGCGCGCGGACTTCCTTGCCGGTAAACTTCGTCGCGTTGCTTACGATATCCTTCTCTATCCTCTCCTTGAGCTTGATGTAGGTGTCTATGCTGTCAACGAACTGGGAGACAAAAGCGATAGCAACAGTGAGGGTGATTTTGTCCCCGTCCCTCATTCCCATGACCTTCACGTCCTCTCCCACTGCGGGAACCTGGGTCTTGTAGTGCTTGCTGTTGAGGTATCCCTCGGTTTCGAGGACCAGCCTTTCAACGTCGCTGTAAGGCGCGCATCCTATGCCGAATGAGGTGTCGTTCGCAAGCGGAACCTCGTGCTTGGACCTCTCGAAGACTCCTACGAGGTCGGTGCTTCCTGCGGCTATCATCCCGCTGAATGTTACCTCGTTTTCGATATCAAGGAATCTTGTGTTCTTCCTGAGGTAGTCTTTTGCAACTTCGATTGCCAGCTCGTTCACGTTTATCTTCTTGCCCTTCACCATCGCGGTGGCCCTTCCTGTGACTATGACATCGATCTTTTTTGTTATCCTTCCCTTCCCGTAGCCGACCTCCACTGCCCCTCCGACTATGAGTCCCTTGTCTACGTTGTGGTGCATTATGACTCCTGTCTCCTCCATGTATCTCTTGCACAGTGCAACGCTAGTGGCGTCGCATATGCCGTCTATCAGGCTGTCAGGGTGCCCTATCCCCTTCCTCTCAACATATTCTGTGTTCTGCTCCGAGACAGGCCTTACGTCCAGCTGGTTTATTGTTATATTCTTCATTATAGCTCCTTGGTTTCTTCCTACTGTGACCGT
>DAHVAM010000047.1 GCA_027314605.1 Microcaldota archaeon | reverse complement strand
TGCCTTGTCTCCTGCGTCTCTCCCTGATTTCTTTATGCAAACCCTTCCTGCTTCTGCCAATGCCATATTCTCATCTCTTACCATTCTTTTCCTCGTACTTCTTGATTATGATCTCGGCGACCTTCTCCGGCTGTATGTCGTTCGTGTTGACTATGAGGTCAAAAGGGGAGAGGTCCTTTCCATAGTCTATATTGTATAGACTCTTATATAGCTTCTTGTTTTCGACGTCCCTTATCTTGATTACCTCCTTCATGTCCTCTATGTCGGTGCCGTCCCTCTTCGCCATCCTCTCTGTTCTCCTTGCAAGGCTGCCCTCGAGCCAGACCTTGAAACCAGCCTCGGTTATCCAGGGAGCAGTGTAGCTCGTTACTACGACATTTCCGCCCGCTATCTTGTCTGCCAGCCTCCTGTCCACCTCCTTGTCGAAGTTTGAATTGCCCTCCCTTTCCTTGGCGAACTTAATGCCTTCCTGAGTGTCCCACCACTCCTTCCCGGTTACCTTGAAGCCCCTGTCCGCCGCCATCTCCTTGAGGATGTCGCCCCCGCCCACGAGCTTGAAGCCCAGCTTCCTGCACAGCATCTCTCCTACAGTGGTCTTCCCGGCTGCAGGTAAACCTGAGAGTACTATGGCTTCCATACTAGTATTTGCCGGGTTACCATTTAATAGCCTTTCGGAATGTCCCAAGGCCTTGGCAGAATGCGCCAAAACTGGCCCTTCAGGCATCCTCATCGATGCGGAACTCTGGCCCGCCTTGTCCTATCTGGCTCCCCTGGCCCGACGGCTTGCCGCGTTGGGCTTCCGCCGAAGGATCTCGAGTATGCCGTATATCAGGTTGCCTATGCCGAAGACCCCGACGACCCCCAGCACGAGCAACGTGGCAACGCTTATTGAGTCAAGGTTCGGTATCGGATTGCCGGTGCTTATGGCAAAGCTCTCTATCGCGGGGAAGAAGATTATCAATATGCCTATAACTGCGAAAAGCATGCCTCCGTAGTAAAGGGTCCTGCCTGCGGTCTTGCGGCCCAGATAAGCGACCTCTTTCTCATCCAGCCTCTTCAACTTGGCGAGATTGGCAAACAGCGCCCCGAAAATGATCTGCATCACCATTGTGCCTATTCCGAAAAATAGCCCGGGCAGCGGCGCAAATATCAGCCCGGGCACTTCCGGGGCGAGGACGAATGTTATTATGGTGGCGTAGGCGCCGAACCCGAAGCCGGCTATAAGCCCGTGTGCCACCGCCGTCTTCAGTGAGATGTTGCCTAGCTCCTTTCCCTCGTGGGGCTGCACCCTCCTCGCTTCCTCAGTGTGATGCCTTCTTCCCCTGAAAAACACGTCCAGCGGCAGGTGCAGGTACGTCCTCTTGTTGAGTATATACATGCCTGCGATCGCCATCGCAACGCCGACAACCGCATAGACGTATCCGTCCAGGTTGTACATCTTGTAGATGGCAGCCAGCCCGAGAAATCCGAGGGTTGTGAGGAAGGCCCTCTGCGCCGTGAATCCTGCTGAAAAGGCGAAGCCCGCCTTCATCCCCTTCCTTGTGCTGTAGCTTCCGACGGCGTAGCTGAAAGTTATTGGCCAGGTATGCTCGTCAGGGGTAGCTCCGTGCAGCACGCCCAGAATGAACGACACAATGAGTATGGTACTCAATGGCAACCCGGCAGACGGATTGAAGATGAAATTTATGGCCTTAGTGGAATTTCCCAGCAGGAAGATCCCTGCCACAATTCCCAAAAGCGCCAAAAGGACCAGGATTACAGCGGTACGTGTCCTCATATCCAAAACTTATTATACATCGTAAGATTATTATTACGAGACACATTAATAAATCTTTCCAATTAAATTATTAATGAAGCTGCGGTGCAGACATGGAGATACTTAGCATATCACTGACAAAGGAGGATCTGCGCCAGCTTGAGCTCACCCGGAGGCGGCTGGGCTTCAAGAGCAGGTCGAAGATGCTGAGGAGCGCCTTGCAGAGCCTCGTAAAGGACTACGGCGACCTCGACATGCTGAGGGGTAACGTAGAGAGCGTCTTTGTGCTGACTTATCCTGACGGCGAAAGGAACAAGGTATCGGAGATATTGCACAGGTTCGAGAACAACATAAAGTCAGAGCTGCATCACCATCATCCGGGAACGTGCATAGACATCCTCAACCTCGAGACAACAGCAAAGGTGACAAGGGATTTCTTCAGCGCAACGAACAAGAGCAAGGCGATAGGCGCTGTCACCTACTCCATAGTGAGCGAGAAGTAGAATCCGTCTGTCAGGAGCCGGCGCAGGCGAAGCTGCTTTCTACTACATAAACGCCTAATCGTGGATAACGTTAGCAATAGCGTTATCTACGTCGGAAAGGAGCCGAATGACCCAGGGGAATCCAAGGTGATTGGAATGCAAGATGAGAATCACGCAGAATACGACGGCAAAGTAATGGCCCTGATAACGGACAGGCCAGCGGGGACAGTGTCAGGCGAAGCGAGAGGATTGAAGATACCCGAAAGGACTACGCAGACCTAAAGAGAAAAGTACGGGAAGGCAAGAAATCAGAGTGAACAAAGATGCGAGGAAGAAACCCTGGGATGACTCTCTATAAAGCCTCCGCGTACCTAACGGCAAACCTTTTATAGGACAAAAGGCGCAATCTTATTGTGGTATAATGGCAACAGTTACAAGAGCAAAAGAAACAGTCCAAGTTGCATTCAGAGAGGTCAGTAAGACAGGAGTACACAGAGCTTATACTGGGGCAAATTATGCTGTATCAATGGCTCTCCTTAATACGAAAAAGGGGGAGCAATTGCAACCGCTTATTGATACAAAAAAGTATTATTCTGATCCAAAAACAGCAATTGCAGAAGCGCTTACAAGGATAATTGATAATCCTGAGTTACTGAATGAGTTCAAAGGAACTTGTTTCTATCCTGGCGGAGTGGGCTCTTCTTTAGACGGGTATTATCATTTAGACGGTAAAGGAAAACTTACAGAAGGAAAAGGAGACATGGAGAGGACTGTTTTTATTGCTGGTGGAAACAAGCCGTTGTTGCTGGACGTGCTTACGGACAACCACGCCCGTCCCGCCGAGGAGCGGTTCATCCTCGGCGCATACGACGACCCTCTGATCGTTGCGCCGTCGGTGGTTGGGGTTCGCGTCGGCCGCGAAGTGGCCACGCCGAAAATCGAGGCATCGGATGCTACCGAGCAGCCGGCAGGACTCAAAAGCG
>DAHVAM010000046.1 GCA_027314605.1 Microcaldota archaeon | reverse complement strand
GTTGATGTTCGAAATGGCGGCGAAGGCAGTTGTTTTTTTCATGTCGTAATCAAAAAGATGGAGTCTCGTATACTTTGCGCCTGATGAAGCCGATAGCAGTGTTCCTATCGATCTCGAGACTACGCTCTTCGCAGAGTGGGGAAGTTTGTCGTATGCCCTGCGTAGTTTTGTCTTCAGCAACTTCTCCCGTATATTATACGCGGCGCTTGCTGTCCCTTTCCCTTCCCTCTTACCCTTTTCAATTCCTGCAATTACAGAAGGCTTGAGATTCGCGTATCCCTCGTTTATCATCCAGGAATTTATCAGGAACTTCTGGGAGATGGGCTGGGCGCCGTGGTCAGAGAAGAGCATGACCGAGCAGTTCTCCTTGTCGGCCCTTTCGAGCACGAGATTGACATACTTGCCTATTTCCCGATATAGGGGGAGTAAGTATTCCTCCATGTTCTTACTGTTCAGCACAAAGTGCTGAAGTCTGTCAGTCTCGGTGAAACAGACATAGACAAGATCGTAGTCGGTTTTCGTCATGGCTTCCTTTGCTATCTCTGACCTTACTTTTATACTGTCCACAAAATGTCTCGTTCCCTCTTCCTCGGACATCTTGCCGTCCTTCATGTCCTTCTCTATGTCCGGCTCCCCTTGGAAGTTGTGCTTTTTCATCAGTGATTCGAGATACTTGCTGTTAGTCCTCGCCCTGAGGGGAAATCCCGTTATCATATCCACGTTGCCATAATCAGGCAGTGTTATGTCAGTGGCAGGCGTTATGATTAGGCACTTGTATCCCTTCTTCGCTATCTCTTTCCAGAAGGGTGGCGTCTTTTTTGAGTCAAAATACACCAGGTCTGGAGTGTAGTTCTTTTTCATGACAAAGAAATCGGGTACGCCGTGCTCCCCTGGAGGCATGCCTGTGTATATTGTGGGCCACGCTGCTCCTGTCATCGGAGGCAGCGTCGACTCCATCTCCACCAGGTTTTTGTTTTCAACCAGCTTCCTGAAGCCTTCCATGCCCTTCTGCTTGTCGAATTTTTCTATCAGCCAGAGAGGCGCGGCATCGATGCCTATAAGGTATAGTTTAGTAGTCAAAGAAGTCCCTTTCGTAAAATTGTTATTGTTGATGTATTTAGGCTTATCGCCATCTGGCCGTTTGCGCCAGGCGGCTTGCAGATATCATTTATATAGGAGAAAAGGCAGTAGGATATCAAGCAGATGCTTGAATGGACATGACCCTGAGGCAAAGCCGAAAGGAGACACAGCCCTTAGCATTGATACTGCCGCTTATCCTGGCAGCACGCGCTTTTGAACCCAGGATGGCCGAGGAGGAAGCTGAGGATGTCAAAAGGCTTCAGAGAGACAAGAGAGAGGACAATACAGAAAAATTGCAGCCGAAGACAGTCCAGGCGTTCATGATCGTAAACCTTGGGGAGATGGAGATACAGGGATACGGGAGCGTGAAAGCCCCTCTCGTCTATACGATGGGCACTTACACTAGAAGCTCGGCTGTCCCCACATACATGAATTCGGTAGTCGCCACCAATGGCGCGATAGGCACCATGGTGACAAGCCAGAGCGACGAGTTCGACAAGGCAGCGTGAGGTTCAGGTATTTATCCTTGAGATTCCCCAGATTTCCGATCCTATGCAGAAAGAGGAATTTGTGAAGGAGGCATTAGACAGGCTGATAGAGAGGTACGGCAGGGAATTGCATACCGAACTTGTGCACAGGAACCTGACCGAGCTTTTCGTCGCCGTCTTTCTTTCGCCGCAATGCACAGACAAGCAGGTAAACAACGTCACCAGAGGCCTGTTCAAGAGGTTCAGGAGTTTTGACGATTACGCAGGCGCAGACACAAGAATGCTGATGAGATATCTAAGCGGGCTGAATTATTACAAGACAAAGGCCAGAAACCTGAAGAAATCGGCGAGGATGGTGCTGGAATTGTATGACGGGAAAGTTCCTAGGAGCCTGGAAAAGCTCATGGAGTTTCCTGGAGTCGGCAGGAAGGTGGGAAACGTGATACTGAACGAGGGCTTCGCCATAGATGAAGGCATAGCTGTAGATACCCATTGTGCAACTGTTGCAAGAAGGCTGAGGCTCTCGCGGCACAAGGATCCACACAAGATAGAGGCCGACCTTTTGAGGAAGGTGCCTAGAGAACAGTGGGGTCTTGTCTCAAATCTTTTCATAGCGCTTGGAAGGGATACCTGCAGGGCGAGGGTGAAGCATTGCGAACGATGTGTTCTTTCTGACATTTGTCCGAGCAGCACCATGCCCAATAAATAATTCCCAGTGGATATTTATCAATACGGTATCAATGGCTCTGCATTTTCGCAGATATGGGTCAGCGCAGTTACATTTGCAGCAGAATCGGCTAGTATCGGAACTGTCGGGACTTTTTTCGTTTCGGCTTTGCCATCCCGTCTTAACGCATAGGCATATACAGTGCATATGCGGCCGTTGGAAGATCCCGCAAGCTCGAACTTCTTTCCGTTATATTCCACAATTTCACTTCTCCTGACATCCTTCAGGCTGCTTGTCCGGCTCAACTTGGTTGCCAGGGGATCGAGAGCTACAGATCCAATAAGACCTGACGCGAGCGCTAAGGCAGTGGCAGTTTGAACCAACGTCTTACTAAGGGTTGGCATAATTTCATCTTTGTCTGAACTTCTTACTCTAAAAATAGAAATATAAGGATGTTCATTTGAAGAGAGGAAACCGGTAAACTGCCATGAGGGCATCACGGCGCGGTGTAGCTGTTGGTCCAGGAGCCCGTGAAAATCACATTCGTCGAGATTCCGTTGTTCAGGTTGCCGGAGTAGTCGTTGGCGTTGCCGTTCAGCGGCCACCAGCCCACCAGATTGTTAAGCACCAATGGCACTCCACCTATTCCTTCCTTGTAGATAGCGACTATCTCGTTTTGCGAGAGGGATGTGTTATAGAACTGGACGTCAGCGACATAGCCATAAAAGTTACCTGCGCCATCAGCCTCTTGACCGATAGCGAGCGCAGAAGGGATGGATAGGGCGCCGTAAAGTCCCCTTTGTGAAAGGAGTTGCCCGTCACCATACATTTTTATTGTGGTTCCATTCAGGCTCATGCTGCCGAAGAGCCATGGCGTGCTGGATGAAATGATGGGGCACGCAGGGCTTTCCCTTTGATTTGGAAAGTTTGCAGTATCAAACCTGTAGAAGAGCACCGAAGCGAGTCCGCAGCCTGGGCCGAATTCCCAGCCGTAGCCGTTGATGTTGTGGTCTGCTACAATGTTTATATAGCCTAGCTGTGTTGGATAGAACCAGGCAGTGATGGTGAATGAATTGGTGTTGTATGTTACATTCCCAAGGTAGATCGGATTGCCGATTGTGTATGCGACATACTGCGGAAGCTCGTTGTTGCAGGTGCCTTCGAGATTGATAAACAAGTCAGTTCCAGGGCCTTTG
>DAHVAM010000045.1 GCA_027314605.1 Microcaldota archaeon | reverse complement strand
TATTACGGATAGAGGGTTTCTACAAAATCTTAAAGACTGGTAGAAAAAAGATTATTATGGGGACGGATGCCATCCTAGTGCTTGATTTCGGTGGGCAATACTGCCACCTTATCGGGAGGAGAATCAGGGAGAAGAATGTATACTCGGAAGTAGTACCATTCGATATCTCTCCGGAGGAGATCAGGAAAATAGGGAAGGAGTTCAACGTAAAGGGCATTGTGCTCTCCGGCGGGCCTGCAAGCATCTACGAGAAAAATTCTCCGAAGATGGACAAGCAGATCCTTGGAATGGGCCTTCCTGTCTTGGGCATATGCTATGGCCATCAACTGATAGCGGATTACCTCAAAGGAAAGGTTGTGCGCGCAGAAAAGAAGGAATACGGTTACTCAACCGCGCTGATATCAAATCCTGCAGGCATATTGAAGGGTCTTGGCAAAAGGGAAACAGTATGGATGAGCCACGGCGACACTGTAGCCGACCTACCTGAAAACATGGAGGTTCTCGCAAGCACGGAGAACTGTCCTGTCGCAGCCTACAGGCACAAAACAGCTAAGATCTTCGGGGTCCAGTGGCATCCTGAAGTCGTGCACACGAAAAACGGCATGAAGATCCTCGACAATTTCATATTTGACATATGTGGCTGCAATCCAAGCTGGAACGCAGAAGAAAGCGCAGGGGGATATATTGACAAGCTTAGGAAGGAAGTTGGAAACGGCAGCGCAATTATCGGAATGAGCGGCGGAGTTGACTCCAGTGCTGCGGCTGTTATTGCCTCAAAGGCATTGGGCGAAAAATTAACCGCAGTCTTCATCGACACCGGATTGATGAGAGAAAACGAGCCCGTAATGATAAAGGCAATGGCTCAGAAGTTGAAAATCAACCTGTTGCAGATCGAAGCAAGCAAAACCTTCCTCGATGCCTTGAAAGGCATCCGCGATCCAGAGGAAAAGAGGAAGATAATAGGAAGGGAATTCGTCAGGGCGTTCGAGAAAGAAGCAGAGAAAACGGGAGCGATGTATCTGATACAAGGCACAATCTATCCCGACAGAATCGAGTCCGGACAGTCGAAAAAGGCAAGTGTGATAAAGACTCATCACAACGTCGGCGGAATACCAACAGACATAAAGTTCAAGGGGGTTGTAGAGCCTCTTAGGGATCTTTACAAAGACGAAGTAAGGAAGCTCGCCATCAAATTGGGAATGCCGAAAGAGATGGTATACAGGCAGCCGTTCCCAGGGCCTGGGCTTGCAGTCAGGATAATGGGGAGCATAGACAGGGAAAAAGTAAGGATAGTCAGGAAAGCGGAGGCTATTATGTCTGAAGAGGTAGAGAAAACACCGCTGGAAGAGAGGCCATGGCAATATTTTGCCGTGCTGCTCGACACGAAAAGCACCGGAGTGAAAGGAGATTCCCGTGCCTATGGCAATGTCATTGCAATCAGGGCTGTGGAGAGCAGGGAGGCGATGACAGCAAACTTCTCAAAAATCCCGTACGAAACGCTGGAAAGAATCTCTACGCGGATAACGAGCGAAATTCCTGAGGTCACAAGAGTAGTCTACGACATAACTAACAAACCGCCGGCCACTATAGAGTGGGAATAACCCTTTTAAATTTTGCCTGCGTATAGTAGGTATGGACACGGCAGGGTCAAAACTAAGCAATCCGATAAGGGCATACACGTTTGACGAGCTTCTTCTGCTTCCGGGATATGCAAGGACGAGTCCAAAGGATATAAACACGGCATTCACCCTCAACGGTGTAGAGCTAAAGATACCAATTCTTTCCGCAGCAATGGACACTGTTACGGAGTCGGAGATGGCAACAGCCCTTGCACTCAGTGGCGGGATGGGGGTAATACATAGAAATTGCAGCATAGATGACGCTGTGGGGATGATAAGAAAAGTAAAGAAAGCAGCGATTCCTTCAGGAAATGGCGTTGCTACAAAAGACTCCGGCGGCAGACTTGCTGTAGGCGCCGCAGTCTCTCTTGAGGTTGAACGCGCAATAGCACTCTCAAAAGAAGCAGACATCCTATTTACTGACGTAGCAAGCTTTCACAACAAGAAAGTGATAGACGCCACGAAAAAAATAATCGAAGAAACGGGGAAGAAGATAGTCATAGGCAACATGGGTACAAAAGAGGGCACCCTCCACGCACTCAAGGAACTAGGTCCAGAAAATATAGCGGCCGTAAAGGTAGGCATGGGCGGAGGCTCGATATGCACAACAACTGACATCACTGGGGTAGGATCACCTGTTCCATTTGCCATAGAAGGAGCGGCAAAGGCCCTAAGCGAAATGAAGATGCTTGGCAAGATACCCATAATAGCAGACGGAGGGATAAAATACTCCAGAGACATCGCATTCTCACTCGGACTGGGGGCCTCCCTTGTGATGTTAGGCAACCTCCTTGCCAGATGCGATGAAAGTCCAGGAGAGAAGATAAAGAAAGACGGCAAGTTCTACAAGGTGTATTGGGGCATGGGAAGCGCCGAAGCCAGGAAGAGAAGGGAGGCGACGGACAGGTACCAGGATGCCGGCAAGGGGAAGAGCGTCGACGAAGGCATAACGATGCATGTACCTCTGGAAGGCAGCGTCAACGAAGTCGTTGACAGGCTGGTCTCTCAAGTGAAAACCACGATGGGCTACGTCGGCGCCGGGAACATAAAAGAGATGAATGAAATCGCGGAGTTCGCCATAATACGCCCAAGGGAGGAGAAGAAAGGTGAAAAATGATGGCGATAAGCAAGGAGACGGAGCTCGCCGAATTGCATGTCCATCTGGGGGGATCGGTAGACCCGGCCACCATGTGGGAGATTGCACATTCTCAAGGAATAAGGCTTCCAACGAAGGACTACTGGAAATTCGCCGACATGATCACGGTAAATCCTGGCAAGGCAAAAACTTTCGAAGAATACCTCACGCTCTTCAAGCTAACCGAGCTGATCCAATCGAGCCCCATCGCAGTTGAAAGGTCGGTATACCAAACCATAGCCGGGGCTTACAGGAAAAACAACATTACCTATGTCGAATTAAGGTACAACCCGATGAAGAGGAACAGAGGAGGAGAGCAGGACTTGGACCAGATCATAATGGCAAGCATAAGGGGCGTAGAGAGGGCGATGATGGAATATCCAATAAAGGCCGGGATAATCGTCTGCCTTGACAAGACATTCCCGTACCGCCAAAACGAGATACTCGTGGAAAAGGCAATCAAATACCAAAGCAGAGGCGTTGTAGGGATTGACATGGCAGACTCAAGCAAGGACTTCAAATATTCCAATTACAAATCGCTTTACAAACGAGCAAAACAGGAAGGGCTCGGGCTCACCATCCATGCGGGGGAGGACGACGGCCACAATTCAGTAATCGAAGCGGTAGAAAACCTTGAACCTGATAGGATAGGACATGGCGTAAAGGCTGCAGAAGATCCAGAGACGCTTGACATGCTGAGCGATCACGGCGTCACCCTCGAAGTGTGCCCGACATCCAATCTGCATACAAGCGTAGTC
>DAHVAM010000044.1 GCA_027314605.1 Microcaldota archaeon | reverse complement strand
TCTGGCTTGTCCTCCTTGTCTTGCGGATGGAAGTCAATCCAGAATCCTTCTATATCTATGGAGATGTGGTCAGGTTCCCGTTTCGTAAAAGTGAAACCGAGAGCATCATAGAAAGCCGCAGTCTTCTTTGTATCCTTGACATAGCAGACAAGACCAGAAACACTCTTTATTTTCATAATATATTCTTGCTGTTAAGCTATAAAAAGAGTAACATTTTGGGACATAGTAATATCCCACTACGGCAAATGGGCCCGATGAGATTTGAACTCACGACCTCTTCCTTATCAGAGAAGCGCTCTAACCAAGCTGAGCTACGAGCCCATTCGTGCAGATACTAAGACAGATAATATCTTTATTCCTTCTCACTTCGGGCCCTTATGATGCCGCTGAATTTCCTGAAGTCTGAGAGCATTATGTCATAGCATCGTCGGAATCTCAGAGCCGCTGCGGGATGGAAAGTCACCATGTAAGTGATTCCGTTCTCCTCGATGATCTTTCCGTGCTCCTTGTCCACGCTGTTCACGCCCGCAAGCACTCTGCTGGAGAGGCTGCCCAGCGTTATTATGAAGGAGGGCTTTATGGCCTCTATCTGCCTCTTCAGGAAGGGAAGGCAGAGTTCCACCTCCCTGTCCGTCGGCATCCTGTTCTCGGGAGGAAAGAACTGGACAACGCTGGTTATGTAAACCTTGTCCCTCTTCAGCCTTGCCTTTGAGAGCACAGCGCTCAGAACCTTGCCCGCCCTCCCGATGAACGGCCGCAGTGCCTCATCCTCGAATCTTCCTGGAGCCTGGCCTATGAGCATAACCTTGGCGTTGAGCGGCCCCTCTCCTGGGACAAGCCTCGAACTCAGGTCCCACTTCCTGGATTTCTCCGGCAGTCTCGAATACTCATCATTTATCTTCCTGACTTCATTGTATCTTCCTATGTAATCCAGAACCTCGGCGAACATCTTCCTTGTATTCTTGTACTTTATTCTGTTCAATATCTCCTCGTATGTCAGCCAGTCGAACCCTTTGTGCTCCTCTGATATCTTCACTTTTGGCGATGAGACCTTCACAAGGAAGATCCTGTTCCTCTTCAAAACCCTCTCCTTGTTCTTGTAGAAGAAATATCTTGTGACAGTGGAAAAGCCTGGTATGAAATCGACGTCCAATCCCGTCTCCTCAGTTATTTCGCGTTTCGCGGCGATCTCAGGGGTCTCGCCTTCTTCTATGTGCCCCTTAGGAATGTCGTACTCGTTGTTGGGCTTCATGAGCAACAGGAAGACTATGCCCTTTTCCGGGTCTTCCCTGTATATCGCCGCCCCTGCAGAAAACTCGAATTTCATCTCAATACACCGTTAAAGAGGCAATAGCCTCCGAACATCCTCGCGTTTAATTGCTGATTATAGAATGCAGGATTCAGGATATTAAGCAGATAGGTGTAGAATGCGTTGTAGCCCCTGCTGCATCCAAGCCGATTCACCTGCGACGCGGGAACCACCATATAGATGGAGAGCATTGATGCCCCGTTTTGCCCGCTGAAAGCGTAAGGAAGGCCGGTCCTATAGACGAGGAACTCCGTGTTGTTGGATTCTACGTCGTACACAGTCCCTGATATCCCCATGCCATTCAGGAAATACATGCTCCCAACAAGCCCGTCCTTCGGCACCAATCCTGGCGCAGCGCTTTGATTAGGATACAGAATGTAGACAACGAGAGGATCCTTTTCACTGATGTTTTTGCCCCAGAGCAACATGGCGACGCTCGAATTATCATTCGTGGCGATTGAGGAGTATAATCCAGTTGCGTTGATAAGCGATCCGGCCATCTGGTCCGCGCCTTGTGTGCTGATCTGCGGCATTGGGCTGCCGCTGAAGTAAACTTGGGAGATGTACAATGATGACGAGTAATTGCTCGTCAATGCAAAATATCCGAGGGCGGCAAGGATCGCAAGCACAATCCCGGCCTTATAATATCCTCTTGGCCTCTGCGTGCTTTTCTTAGTTGTCTTCGTCTTTCCTGAGGCAATCTTCAAACCGTATCTGCCTGCGATCAGGATCATGGCCATTATGCTGATGTAGAAAAGCAGGACACCGGCAAAGAGGTGGACCTCAAGCAGCGCGTTGTTAGGCCCATATGCGAGCCAGAGCGTGGCTATGCTCAGCATCCTCAAAACGTTGAGGACCAGCAGCAGCGCGAAGCCGCTGAACACCCAAAGGACCTTGCTCTTGATGCTGCCTTCATAAAGGTAAGCGACAGGCAGTAGAAAAAGGACGACAGCTATCAGTATCCCCACTCCGACGCATGCCTGTCCTATGCCTATCTGGTGCCCATTCGCTGCTATCGTGATAGGCGGGAGGTATGACAGCCCGTGGATAAATCCTTTCGCAGCGTTGTATATCAGCACAGTGTTGAAGACGGCGAAATTCTGGTTACCGGCTATGAACGGAAACATGAGAAGCGAGGAGGCGAGCAGGGCGTATATGGCAATGGCGGTAAACTTCCTGAGCGACCTCGCGCCGAAAAGCAGCGACGCGAGCGAGACTACCAGCATTGGGAAGAGGAGCATGTCTACCCTGTAGCTCAGGAAAAGGTAGGAGAGGACGAACCTTGAGTACACCGTAAGGACTATCAGAAGCAGGAATGCAAGCAATCCTATGGCAAGATCCTTTCCCTTAACATCTATGCCGATCCTTTCCTTTAGCATGAACAAGGCGAAAAGCGGCAGCATAAGGAGAGGCACAACCACATAGGTTGAGGGATCGGAGTCGCTTATTGTGAAAGAAGTTATGTAGAATGAGCTTGATACTGCAATTGCAATGAGAGCCGCGAAGAGCACAATGCCGACGCGTCTCTCATATCTCAATTACACACCAGTGTCCTCCGTCGATATGGGTCTCATCATCTTCAGCAGTTACTCTTGTCTTCACAGGACGCTAATAATAGGACTGATAGACATATATAACCTTTTTGCTGGAACTGTTTATGCCAAAAACGCCGTTCAGGTATCTCTCACATACAGCTGATGTCGAGTTCGTCGCATACGGAAGGGACCTTAAGGAAGCGATAGAGAATTCAGCGCTCGCGTTGCTGAATGTGGCGCTTGATGTTAAGAAAATAAAGGAAGCAAAAGGCGAGAAGGGAGAGGCAAATATAAGAGAAAAGGCAGACACAGCTGAAAATCTCGTTTGGTTTACCCTGCAAGACATCCTTTCAAAAAGAGCCGCATCTTATCTCAGCGCTTTCCAGTTTAAAGTTACAAGACTGGCTGTGACCAAAGGCGGATTTCGACTCGAAGGCAAACTTTCCTATAAGAGAATCAAAGAGGATTACACGATGCTTGACATAAAGGCCGTGACTCCGCACGGGCTGAAAATAGCAAAGACAGAAAAAGGATATTCAATAAATGTCATTATAGATGTCTAGTGGTCAACTTGCCTGCATTCACCTCAATATTGGTCTCGGGAAAACCCCTGTCAGGAAAATCCACAGTGGTGTCCGCCCTGTCCAAAATATACGGATGGGAGGCGTTTTCGGTTGGAAAGCTCTGGAGGGAGGAGTGGAAAAGGAGATATCCGAACGGAGGAGTTAGTTTTGAGGAATACTGGGGCAGGACCACGCCTGAGGAGAACAGGGCAATGGACCGAAAGGCAAAAGAAAAAATCGAGAG
>DAHVAM010000043.1 GCA_027314605.1 Microcaldota archaeon | reverse complement strand
CCTCTCTCTCCGCATCCCACATAGATTATGACGTCGGCGTCAGACCATTTTGCAAGGGACTGCTGAAGCACGGTTTTCCCGCTTCCAAAAGGGCCAGGCACTGCTGCCGTTCCTCCCTTCGCGACAGGGAACAGTGTGTCCACTACCCTTGTTCCGGTGATGAGCGCCTCGTTGGACCTGAACTTGCTCTTTATCGGTGACGAGATTCTTACCGCTCTCTTCTGCATCATTGTGAGCTCTACAGTCTTTCCCTTTGACTCCACTTCTGCGATTGTGTCCATTATGGTGTAGCTTCCCCCTTCGATGCTCTTCAGAGTTCCTTCTATACCATTAGGTACCATAATGTAGTGCTTGATAAGGTCTGTCTCCTGTACATGCCCCAATATTGTTCCCGACTGAACCTTTGACCCCTTCTTCATGTTCTTGTCTGCTATGAATTCCCACTTCTTCTTTTTGTCAAGCGGATCTACAACTATCCCCTTCGGGATGAACGTTCCGCTCTTCTTCTCTATCGCTGACAATGGCCTCTGGATTCCGTCGTATATGCTGCTGAGTATTCCTGGGCCTAATTCGACTGAGAGCGGAAGACCGGTAGAGATTACCTTTTCTCCAGGTTTGATTCCTGTTGTGTCCTCGTATACCTGTATGACTGCGTCCTCTCCCTTCAGCTGGATTATCTCGCCGATCAGCCCTGTCTCTCCGACCTTGACTACGTCGTACATGCTGCTTCCAAGCATCTCCTTTGCTATTACCAACGGTCCGGAAACTCTCTTGATTACTCCCATATTATCAGTTTTTGTTTTTGGTATTTATATCGATTCCTATGGCTCTTATTATGAGCCTCCTAAGTGTGTCAGGCACCTTCTCCTCCCCGTATCCGGGGATTTCCATGAAGAGAGGCATGATGCTGCTGTCTATTGCGCTGAGTATCTTCCTGTCCTTTATCTCCCCCACTGTCTTTGACGAGATCACTATAAGCCCTACGTCAGTTCTCTGCATAAGCTCCCTGATTATCCTCTCCGCCTCAAGCCCTTCCTCGGTCTCGTATGTCTCTGTGACTCCGGCAAGCCTGCTCCCCAGAGCCAATTCGCTTCTCCCTATGACTGCTACCTTGTAGCTGCCTAGCTTGCCTTCCATCCTATCAACCTGTCAATCTCCTCCTTCTCAAGCCCGTAAGACCTTCCGTTTATCAGTATCCTGAGTGTCGAAACCTCAGTCTCTTTCATGTACATGTAGGCAAGGATGGTTCCGAATGCTATTATAGCATGGCCCAATGACCTTACCCCTTTCACGAATATTGCGTTTCTGAGCGCCACCTCGAACGTGAGCAGTTGCTTGTGTTGATCCGCCTTGTATACCTCTATGGCATCCTTCAGGTCGAATTGCTTGATCTGCGAGAGCATCTCCTCGACGTCCTTTGAGCCAGTGAATATCTGCTCCAGCTCCTCCTTCCCCATGTTCCCGTTCGCTATGAGGAATGGCGCCAAATTGCCCTGCTTGATGTTTGCCTTCTTTGCCCGGATCAGCGTGAGTATGTTCCTCATGTCTATTTCCATCTTCAGTATCTTTGATGCTGACCAGTGGTCTGCGCCGCTGAGCTGCGATGAGATCCTTGCAAGATACGCATAGTATTCCCTGTCAAGGACAGAGATTGCCTCGTATGCGCTCTTTGTCTTCCTGTAGGCTTCTAGCGTTTCGGACAGTATTTTCCTGTAAGGCGAGTTTATCAGAAGTTTTTGGAGCATGGCCTCTGTCGAATCCTCGCGCATGGCCTCCCTTATCCCTGCAGTGTTGTACCTTCCGGCATCGACAACGTACTTCGCTATTGACTCGAAGTCGTGCCTCCTCTCCTTGGCCTCTATTGCCAGCCGGATGTTGTAGAGATCCCATTTGCCTGCGATCCCCTGCATTATCTCCCTGTCTTTTCCCTGGGCGAGGCGTATCAGCTTCAGGACGTTCTTCGCGAGGTTCTTGCTCAGCGCAAAGTCTACCTGGTTGCTCTTTATCTTCAGCCCTCCGAACTCCTCTATCTCCTGCCTGTAATCGCGCTCGAAGAGCATCGCAATCATGGTGTTGATGTCCTTGGCGCTCGCTATCTCTTGAAGGGTCTTCCTGTCAAGGAGCTTTGACTTCATGGCGTTCGCTCTGGCGCCTGCGTATGCATACTTCCTTGCGTTCCTGAGTCCGCTAGCCATTAGAGCATCTCCTCCTCTACCAGTTCCCTTTTGCCTCCGCCGAAGAGCATGTCAGATATTACTTTCCTTATCTCGTCTGCATTGCTCTCGATCATTGAGTCAGGAGTCACTTCAAGCCTAGTCTTGCCGTCCTTCGATGCGATGACGAATCCTTCTGTCTTATCGTATTCGACAGCAACATCACTGCCTAGCGACCCCACAGCCTTGCTGTTTTCCTTCGAGGTCCTTACTACGATCTCCTCGTTTGGAGAGAGGCTCCTGAACTGCTCTATTCCCGATGTGAGCATCTGCTTGAGGTGCTTCTCTGCAAGAAGCTCCCTTATCTCCTTGTTGACTGCCTGCATCGCTTTCTCTATGGCAGATCCCTTGGCATCGAGAAGGATGGCGTTGCTTTCTATCTCAAGGCCTGCGTCGTTCTCCTTCACAAGTCTCCTTGTCTCGGAGTTAGCCTCGTCCTGCGCCTCACGCTCTATCTGCTTCGCTCTGGTCTCAGCCTCGGCAGTTATCCTCTTAGCCTCGTCGGCTCCCTGCTTCTTGATCTCCTCTGCCTTCGCCTCGGCCTCGGCAAGTATCCTCTTCTTTATGCTCTCAAGAGGCATCTTACTCCCTTCAGATGAGCCCTGCTGCAAGCATTATGAGTATCGCGACTACGAAGCCGAATATGAGCAATGTTTCCGGAAGCACGTAGAAAAGAAGTGCTATACCAGTGCTCTCAGGCTTCTCGGCTATCATGCCAAGCCCGGCAGCGCCTACCGCAGACTGTGCTATTCCGGTCCCTATGGCCCCTCCAAGTATTGCGAGCCCCGCTCCTATTGCTGCTATCGCAGTTCCCGTTGTCAATGCTGCTACCATTCTTTCACCATTGTTTATTCTTTAGTATTTATTCTCCTGTAAGAGAAGGGGTTGAACTTTATCCCGCTTCCCGTATAGAACTTTGTGTAAAACTCGACGAAGTTGAGCCTGACCGCCTGGACGGCTCCCTCGAAGATTCCTAGTATCATATTGAGGAAGTGTAAGGCGAGGAAGATTATAATATACACTACTATCAGTGGCCCCTGGCTGAGGCTTGGCATGAACGCCTTGTCTATCAGGAAGCCTATTATCACGCTGGCTAGGCCAAAGCCCATCAGTCTGGAGTAGCTGAGAGGGTGCGTTATGAGGCTTGTTATCTCAGTTGCCTCGGATGGGTTTGAGGCCACTATTCCAACTATGGATATTATCGAGAGGACAGCCGCTGCCATCGTTATTGCGCCGGTGAACAGGCTGAAGAACGCTCCAGAGATCGCGATTGTGCCGAATATCAGGGTGAGCAGCGAGAATGCCTTTGAGAGCGCATGCCTCTTGTGCCCATGTCGCATGTTGTTGATGACTCCCAGTATTAGCCCGAGCCCTACCTGTACGAGACCGAAGATGATTGTCACCACTATGAGCGAGGTCACGTTGCTGAACCAGTCAAATCCGTGGAACCATGGTATGATGTACTGGTTCAGTCCGACACCGAGGTATTGGTTGCTCAGCACTCCGAAGAAAATCGCTGCGACAGATGTGATCTGCCAGATCTTTGCGGTGTTGTGAACAAGGCCCTCCGGATTCGTTATCTTCGCCACCCATGTGACGAAAGCAAGCGAGAGAAGCCCGTATCCCACATCGCTGACCATGAGGCCGTAGAATATCGGGAATGAGATGATGAATATCCATGTAGGG
>DAHVAM010000042.1 GCA_027314605.1 Microcaldota archaeon | reverse complement strand
CCTTGAAGACCAGGGATCAGGGCATTTTGCCAGATGCGTGGAAGAGATCAAAAGGGAGAACAAGAACACAATGGTCGAGCTGTTGATACCTGACTTCAGGGGCGACGATTCCTGCCTCAGGAAGATAACTGACTCCAGGCCTGATGTCATAGGCCACAACCTCGAGACTGTTGAAAGACTCACCCCCTCGGTGAGGGACAGGCGCGCGACATACAGGCAGTCCCTCGAGGTCTTGAGGAAGCTAAAGGGCTTCAATAGGGAGGCATACACGAAATCCGCCATGATGCTTGGCGTCGGGGAGACCGAAGAGGAGATTGTAAGCTCTATGAAGGACCTCCGCTCTGTTGGCGTGGATTTCCTTGCGATGGGGCAGTACCTAAGGCCAAGCCAGAGGCACCTTGAAATCAAGGAGTATGTGAGGCCGGAGACATTCGAGAGGCTGAAGGGCATTGCCATGGACATGGGCTTCCTATACGTCGCAGCCGGGCCGTTCGTCAGGAGCTCCTACAAGGCGGGGGAGTTCTTCATCGGGAAGACGAAAATTGAGCAGCAATATATTGGAAAAAATAAAAGATAGGAGAGACCTGAGAAATAAACTTGTGCACGCATATGCCGATTCATATTATGACAGGGAGGTTTTCGAGCAGGCGAAGAGCGCAAAAGACATAGACGAGTTCAGGAAAGAGGTAAATAAGCTTCTGAAATGATCATCTGCTGAAGTTCCATCTGCGCGTGCCGTAGAGCCCTATCCGCAGCTCCCCGGCCCTCTCCAGCTCTTCCTTGCTCCACATACCGAACTCGTAGTCCTTGCCCTTGGTAAAGCCCTCCAAAAGCGCACCGTACAACTGGTTTATTGAAAAGTTTCCGAAGGCAGACACTGAAGTCACCCTCTCTTCTACGCTCTTTATCATCTTGTCTGATATCTTCTCCTTGCTCACTTTCAGCAGGGTGAACATCTTCCTGATGTCAAGTGAGTAGAGGACAGTGCCGTGCTGAAGCAACACCCCCTTCCTCCTTGTCTGCGCATTCCCCGATATCTTCCTGCCCCCTGCAACGATGTCGTTTATCGGCATGAATTCTGACTCTATCCCCAAAGTGGCAAGCCCGTCAATGATTCCCTGGCAGATAGTCTTGTAGCTCTCACGTATCCCTTTGGGAAACTCAGTCTCCGGCGCGATTATGCTATATGTGATCTCCCCCTTGTTGTCATGATAGACTGCGCCGCCGCCGGTTATCCTCCTCACGTAGTCTACCCCAAGCTCCCTGCATTTCTCAACGTCCACCTCCTCTTCCATTGACTGGAACCTGCCAATCGAGACGGCGCTCGGCGACCATCTGTAAAACCTTATTGTCGGCGGCGAAAGTTTCTCCCTCACCCTCTCCAGCATCACCTCGTCTATTGCCATGTTGAAGTATGCGTCATGGGACTCAAGCCCTACTACGCGCCATTTCATAAAGTCACCGCCATCTTGACAGCCTTTGCAATAGCTTCCGGAGTCACTCCAATCATCTCTATGCCTCCTAATTCAACGGCTCTCCTCACTTTCTCCGCAAGCGACTCCTCGCTTTCACCTACACCGCTCCCCTTCAAAGATTCTTCAATCTCCCCTATCGATTCCTCGGGATGTACGAAGAAATCGCCAAGGATCTCGATCTTCTTGATTGTCTCCTCGTAATCGATCCTGACTTCGACAAGCTTCCCTTCCGGAACCTTGTACCTTGCGCTTCCATGCATGAAGTAGTATTGTCCAGTAGCCTATTTATATTTTCGAGGGGATGGTTATCCGTGATATTATGATGCCTAACATGGACCCAAGGGCGCTGAAGAGAATGATGGACAGCATGGGCATGAAGACCACCGAGATAAACGCCAGCAGGGTAGTGATAGAGGGATCAGACAGGAACATAATAATCGAGAGTCCCAACGTCACCATGGTAGAGATGCAGGGCAGCACGAGCTTCCAGATAACCGGGGTAGTATCCGAGGCGGAGAAGGAGCAGGCAAAGATGGAGGTCACCGAAGACGACATCGCAATGGTCAGGGAAAAGACTGGCGCAAGCGACGACGCGATTAAAAAGGCGCTGGAAGAGACGAACGGCGATATAGCCGAAGCGATACTGAAGCTCAAAGGCTAGTACATCTTAAAGAGATGCATGTAAGGTATTCCCTCTACTCTCTTGACATCAGACTCCGACGCTATTCCCTTCCTTATGAATATCCTGACCGACCTTTCGCCTACTATGTTTGCGGTATAGAACCCATCCAGTGCGATGGCCGATCCGGCTTCCTCCTCGCCCACCAGCTCTCCCCTATAGAAATTGGAGTACGCTGAGAGGTCCAATTCGACTTTCCCTTCGGAGTATTTCCTGCCCAGCAGCTCGCTGTCGCACATCGCTATTATCTCCCCCTCTGGGGTCGGATGCACCTTTATGTATATCGATTTCTCCTGCATGGCATAATCTCCTCTGCACGCATTTATATAGGGGCCCTGTCTGATTTAAATAGGATGGGCCATCCGTATGGTGCCGTGGGGTCCTGAATTATTGAGACCTCGGTAAATCTTGTAAAGTCTTGTCATATTCCTACCTCAACAATCAAGCTATTCCTCTTTCTCTTCTGATGCGCCTTCCTCATGAAGGCCTGCATCTGCACAGGAACCGCTGGTGACGAAGTGACTGCAACAGTCATCAGGAATTACATTCTTAGACCGGGTTCCAAAGAAGAAAGAAAGGTTATAACCAATTCACGATAAGTGACTTTTAGGCAGGGAGGATACCCCACAGCTTGCTGTGGGATGATTCATCTGAATGGAAAGCGTCGTGCCTTCTGTCCGAAACATCTATTCAGTCACTAAAGTGCCAGTATACTCTTTATCTTCGATAGCTCTGTTAAGATCTTCTATACTATCATTTACGAACTTGATCTCAAGACCTGAACGCTTTGCTATCCTGCTCCCCACCAAATCGAAAAGAAAATGAGAGCCCGCCTCCCTCGAGTCATGTCTTACTGCCATGTCTACAAGTTTTGCATGGCTAAGTCTGTCGAACTTCCTTGCTCCCGGAAGCGACGGATGTCTATCATAGACATAAGCCTGATTACTTACATTTATTATGAACTTTCCCTTGACTATCTCGCAGGCCAGTGCTATTACTGCATCAGTTGACATGCCTGGAATGAGTCCTCCCAGTACTACCACATTGTTTATCTTGATTGCAGATTTCAATTCGTCTAGGCTAGTCACTATGTTTGGACATATATCCAAAGAGGAAATGACCTCCTTTACAATTAAGGCATTTATTCGTGTTATCGCTATGGCAACTTCGTCCAGTACAAAGTTGTTGGTTGTATGTTCCTTCAGGGATTGAATATATACTCTGCATGCATAACCTCCACCTACAGCGATAACGAACTTGTATTTGTCTTTATATCCTTCGAGAAGACCCAAGAATCTCTTAAGGTAATTCACATTTGTGCCATTTTTTCTAGATACTATGCTTCCTCCCAGAGAAATACATATAATATCCATCTACATCCCATTCTGTATTGCTTCTACTATCTTAAATACATTCTCCCTTACTTTAATTCTTCCCTCTAGAATTTCTTTTGGTGTGAGCCACAAAATATCAGCAATTTCGTGGTCTGCGGCCATAATATTAACTGTGCTATTGTTCAGTGAAGCCGCATAATGGTGCAATATTAATCTTTCATTTTTGCCAGTTGTATTATCCCGATGTACTTCTTTAACAAAATCCGGCAACTTGCCAAATATGTGAATATCAATATGACTACCTAGTTCTTCTTTTCCTTCTCTAATC
Source organism: Microcaldota archaeon (assembly GCA_027314605.1). Lineage (GTDB taxonomy): Archaea > Micrarchaeota > Micrarchaeia > Micrarchaeales > CABMGC01 > JAJZIZ01. Next base: position 290 of record DAHVAM010000042.1, on the reverse strand, counting down.
GCGGCAGAAATCTCTCCTTCATCTTCATTAACTCCTCCTCCAGGGAATGCCCATAGCTCATCAAAACGTGGTCTTACCAATAAAATCCTATTTTCTCCATCTGATATTACTAACATCGCTCCGATATGTTCTTCTCGTTGAATATTTCTCTCGCTCTCTTCCTTTAGGAATATCAAAGCTTCCCGTTTTACTATATCTGAAACTCCAAATATATTTCTATTTTGGAAAAATACATATATATCTCTTATAAGCTGCCTTCGTTCTTCTACTATTCCCTTTTTTTCAGTAAA
>DAHVAM010000041.1 GCA_027314605.1 Microcaldota archaeon | reverse complement strand
ATATGCTCCAGCACTGAGCGGGCGTCTGGTGACCTTGGCATCCTGTCCCCGATCATCTGGAATATCTGCAGGTGTTCACCGTCTCCTACGACCCCCTTGCCAGTAGTAAGGAACGGCTCTATCGCCACAACCTCTCCCTCGCGCAGCTGCGTGGTGTCGCCGTTATCGTAGTTTGGTATGAATATCCTCGCATGCAGCTCGTCCCTCTCTATGGCATGGCCCCCCAGATTTCTTATGGGACTGAACCCGTTGGCTGCGGCTACGCCTGCTATCTCTCTGCCTATCTCGTTGACCTTGCGTCCTGCCCTGACCAATCCCAGTGCGCAGTCGAGGGCTTTTTCCGTTGCATCGACAAGCCTGGAGTACGAGGGATCAAGGCTTACTGTTGCAGCGCAGTCGGTTAGGTAGTCATCAATCCTGGCCCCAAGATCGATCTTTATGACGTCCTTTTCCCCTATTACCGCCTGGTCAGAGTGCTCTGGAGTGTAGTGTGCAGCCTGGGCGTTGGTAGATAGGTTAATCGGGAACGCATAGGCGCACCCCCTGTCCTTTATGAGGCGCTCTATCTCAGAGGCTATGTCCACAAGCCTCTTGCCTGGTTTTATCAGTGTCTTGGCATGGTCCAATGCTGCCCTGGACACCCTTCCCGCCTCCTTCAATTTGTCGTAGTCGTAATCGTTGTCTTCCATCATAGTCTCCTCTGCGATCCAGCCCCCTTGAGCTCCTCCTCCGTATATCCGAGTTCCTTCAGTATCTTAAGTGTAGCTGGCATGACCTGGTGGCTTATGTAGTAATCAGGATCATATGTCTTTGCAGTGTCCTCTATCTCAGCCTTTTCTGATATGGAGCTTCCGCTGCGCGTTATCACGTAGCCTATGGTACCGCCTTCAAGCTCGCTTTTGTCCTTGACTCCGTCTTCCAGCGCCTTCTTTGCAGCATGCAGCTCTGGTGACACTGAGTCGTAGCTGTCTATCTTCTTTCTCAGCTGGGTGTATATGACAAGATCCTTCAGGTTGACGTCCCCGTCGCGCAGGTCCTTAACTACGTCCTTTACTATGGCCATTGCCTTCTCCTTGCTTCCCTCGTTGAGTATGGCTTCAAGCACCTTTCTCTGCGTCTCCCTGGCTATGTTGGACCAGTCACGCCTTACAAGCTCGAAGCCTTTTATCTTTATCCTTCCGGCCTCAGAGAGCAGGGCGTATTTCTTCTTCGCGCCAGCGCCTTCAGCAGCGCCCTTCTTGCCTACAAACACGCCCCTCCTGTAGAAATCCTCTAGCTCCAGTTCCATGGCCCCTGGAAGCTTGTCGTTTATCTCTCCAAGGAAGGTCATCGCGTCATCCTTCGTCTTGTGCTGCAGCAGAAGGAAGAAGCTGTCAGTATCCCCGTATATGACCTTGAATCCTGCTGACTCGGCATCCTTCATGGTATTGATTATGAGTTCCCTCCCAAACGCAGTGACGCTTCCGGCACAGTCCCTGGAGTACCATCTTGACCTCGCATAGCCAAGGTAGCCGTAGAAGGAATTGGCAAGTATCTTGAGCGCCTGCGACCTTGCCGCGAGCGTCTTGCTGTCAGGATCCTTCTTGTACTGCTTCTTGACTTCGGATCTCTCGGCTATTAGCAGCTCAAGCACCTTGGGCACTATGCCCATGGGGCCCTTCCTGAACCGCGCCCCTGTTGGTGATTCGTAGTAGTCGGTGCATTCTGTGCATTTGGTGGACGGATCGATGTTGTTGGCTATTATTATAGACGGATACAGCCCCCTGAAGTCGAACACGACAATGTTGTCGTATATGCCAGCTTCAGGAGTCTTGACGTAGGCGCCCTCTATTGGATTGGAGAGCCTCTCGGCTATGTCAGACTCAGTGGGCTTGTTAGGTATCGCCTCGCGATTCCAGCTCGCAAACTTCATCAGTACGTATTCCACAAGCTGCCCCGTAGTGGACACGCCCGCTTCGGCAAGAGTCGTGCCTGACACCCTGGCGACTTCAATCTCGAGGGGCACGAAGAAGTTATACAGAACGTTGAGAGAGATAGAGTCGCTGAGCGAGTATTCTGCAAGATTCTCGAGCTCCTCCCTGGAGCCGTCCCACTGCTGCCATATGTTCTTCTTGTCAACAGTCCTCTTAACATCTCCAGTTATGGCGCCGTATACATCCCCGAGGGTGAACCTGTTTATCTTTAGGAGCTTCTCAGAAGCCCCGACTATCGATATGAACCTTGCAACATTGTATACGTCAAGATTGGTCCTTCCTGGGATCTTCACGGCTTTCACCAGCCCGTGGTTCTCCTCCCTCGCCTCCTCCCCGTAGCGTGTTATGTCGAAATGTATGCCCAGCTTCTTTGCTCTGCGCATAAGGTAAGGTATGTCGAAGTTTGAGGAGTTGTACCCGGCAATCACGTCTGGATCTATCTCCTTTATCACCTCTACGAACCTGAGTATCATGTCTTTCTCGTCTTTGCACACCGTAACGAACGGCTTGTCTATCTGCTTTGTTGTAAGTACGCCGCTCTTCTCATCAGTGGCGTAGCTTATCATGATGCACGGGTCCTTGTCCGGCCTTGGGGCTATCTGGGGGTTGTACGTCTCTATGTCGAAGCATATGTGAGTAGGCTTTATAGCTGCGCCAGCGCCGGAAGGATTCAGCTCGTCCAAGACAAGAGATCCGTCCTGGATATGGGCCTTTGCCATTACGCCGCTAAGTGGAGAGACTGCCCGGTCTAGTATGTACCTCTTCCAGAACAGTATGTCGTACTCGTACCTTTCTCCGAACTCCATGAGCTTCTCGCTGAGCTTTGGTATGCTCCTTGTGCTGTTGGACTCTATCTTCAGCGCAGTTGTATCCACACCCATGATGCTGAGCTGTACCCTGGTTACAGAATGTATGCCCATGCGCTCCCCATCGGCAGTGAAGTCCATCCCTGATAAGGTGCTTGGATCCAGATCCTTATTGAAGGGCACCAGATAGAAATAGGGGTAGAATGACGGGTCCATCAGAGTATGCACAGCGTCGCGCGACTTGAGCGCCATCCTTATTACGCTCCTATCACCGACTGAGACATAGTCTATGTCTACTAAAATGCCCTCTAGCTCCATTGACCCTGACTCCATCATCTCAACTGCTGAAGGCCGGGTGCGGCATCAGGATACTGCGCTTCCTGCAGCCCCTTCCTGCAGCTTTGCCCTTGATATGGGCAGAGGAGCCACGAATCCTATTGAGTATGCGACAAGCGTGCCTCTTGCTCCGCACTCGAAGTTCAGTATGTTTATTATGTCCTCGGCGAACCTGATGGGAAGTGTCTTCTTTGCATCCCATGTGCTCTTTATGTCATCCGCGTCCTTCTTGGTTTCTTTTGATAGCACGTTGCCGATTATGGTTAGCTTGCCTACCTGCTTTGCATCGCTTGGAGACTGGCCAGTCTCATAAACAGCAGTGAAAGTAAAACCTACGTCCACATCATCCTTTGTGACCTTGACCTCATCGAAGTTGATATTGAATTTCATGTTCATTATGGCTTCCTGTGTATCCCTGTTAGCCTCAATCTTGCTAACGTCTATCCTAGTTATCATAAAATCACACTTTCTTATGGAATACAATCTTTATAACACTTTGCGTGCGACGTGACCCACCCTTTAAAATTATGGTGTCTGCCTTATAATACCCTGGGCATGTGGCGTAACTTGGATAGCGCATCGGGCTTCGGACCCGAGGGTTGCGGGTTCAAATCCCGTCATGCCCGTAGTTTGCTGGGCATGTAGTGTAACCCGGATAGCACGGCGGCTTCCGGAGCCGTAGGTTGCGGGTTCAAATCCCGTCATGCCCGACTTTTTAAAGTCGTCGGCATCGGACGGGTTCGTTTCCAAGCACTCTCAAACTCTGAATGAGTCAAGAAAGGCGGGTTCGGGGTGCGTTTCTGGCGAATTCCCAAGCAAGGCAGAAATGTCCAAAACCGCGGGTTCGGGGTGCGGTTTTGAAGATTTTTTGCGTCAGGTAGAAAAATTCAGCAACAGTATGTCAAAAAATGAACTGGAAGAAGTCAGAGCGGTAGTGCACAAGGCGCATTCGCGTCGTTTCAAACAGCGAAAAGCGCCGAAATATGGAACCACAAACAAGGCATTCACTGAACTTGAGCTACAGCATTTCCTTAGAAATGTCAAGAACGAGAAGTTCAGTCTTCTTTTCAGATACCAGGCTTTTCTAGGCCTTCGAGTTG
>DAHVAM010000040.1 GCA_027314605.1 Microcaldota archaeon | reverse complement strand
ATTCTTATTCATGGCTCTCAGGATAAAGAAGCAGATACACGATAACGTCCATGGCTACATAGGATTGACGGAGGCAGAATTGAAAGTTATCGACACTCCCATCTTCCAGAGGCTAAGGTACATCAAGCAGCTAGGCCCCACATATCTTGTCTACCCAGGCGCAACGCATACCCGGTTTGCGCATAGCCTCGGCACCATGTTCATGATGGACCTCTTCCTGAAAACCGCGGTTAAGACAGAGGTCAGCGACGATGACACTGAGAAATTGAGGCTGGCTGCGCTGCTTCACGATCTAGGCCATTACCCCCTCTCACACACCCTGGAACACACGGTGGTAAACAAATTCAGGGGCAAGAACCACGAAGCATTCGGCGCAGAACTAATTGAAAAATACCTAAAGGAAAACCTGGAGAACTACAAGGTAGAGGAGATAACAAGGATCATATCTGGAAAGGGCAAGAAAGAATTCGGCATGCTGCTCTCCTCGGCTCTCGATGCTGACAAATCGGACTACATGCTCCGCGATTCCTACAACGCCGGAGTTCCTTACGGCAAGGTGGGGATCACTAGCATGCTGCGCATCATAACATTCGAGAAGGACAAGATAATATTCGAGAAGGACGAATCGCCAGTGGAGAACTTCTTGCTCGGCAGGTATCATCTCTACAAGACTGTCGTAAACCACAAGACTGTCGCAGGCTTCCATATACTTATACAGAGGATATTCGAGTTCCTGGTAAGGGAGGGATACATCGCCAATCCAAACGGATTGAGGGAAGATAGCGAAATCCTCGAATACACCGACGACATGCTGATGGGGGCCATGCATTCATATCTAAAAAACGGCAGAGACCCAAACAAGAAAGACATGATCAGGATGTATCTTGGCAGGGTGCCCTTGGAGCTTTGCTACTCAAGCGCGGAGCTAATGGTCGGCAAGGAGACATCACCAGAAAGACTGGCGATTAAAAAACTGGAGGAGAACGAGTCCCTGATAGAAGGCCTCTCAAAGAAAGCAGGCGTCGAAGCTGAATGGATATTCCCGCTGACTCTCAGGAACATAGGATTCATCGAAGAGGAGGCTGAGATATATATCCGAAGAAAGGATGGTCTAATCCCCCTGAAAGAGGGAAACGCGCTGATACTTAACCTTATACTTGGAAAGGCGCTGCATGACGCAAGGATATACACCAAGAAGGGCTACGGAAAGAAGGTAAAGGATGCGTTCTCAAAGATGGCTTGATCCGATGCACGTGAACTCGCTCGTAATAAGGAAACACTTCGTCAAGGACATTGCTAGCTACATAAAGGAAAGATATCCGGAGATTGGAAAACGGGGAGGCATGAATGTGGAGATTGCAAACTCGATAACGGTTCCGAAGCCCGAACATGGGGACTTCAGCTCCTCAATATGCTTCTCGCTTGCAAAGCTCGTAAAGAACTCTCCTATGAAGATCGCAGAGGAGATGGCAGGCAAATTCAACCAAGGTCTAGAACCAGAAGGCGTCATACAGAAAGTGGCGAATGCGAGCGGCTACGTAAATATCTGGCTAAACGAATCCAAATACGGCAGATTCATCATCGACAACGTACTGAAAGAAGGAAACAGCTATGGAAAATCGGCTTCAGGCAGGAAGAAGAGAATGATTGTAGAGTTTCCAAGCGTCAACCCTAACAAGCCTCTGCACATCGGGCATCTGAGGAACGCCCTTCTCGGAGATTCCCTTTCAAACATACTGGAGGCAAACTCCTTCTCTGTCGAGAGGGAAGACTACATTGATGACCTGGGGCTCCAGATGGCTGAGATGCTCTGGGGGAAGAAGCACCTCGGCGCGGCAGGAGATAAAAAATATGATCAGTTTCTGGGTGAGCAGTACGTCCTGATAAACAAAGAGATGCAGGAGAAGCATGCGGAGGAGGAAGTAAACAGCATCTTGAAAAAGATGGAGGAGATTGGCAGCAATGAGCAGAAGGAGGAACGCGGAATAGCGGAGAGAGGCGTCAAGGGCCAGTATGAAACTGCGTTTTCCTACGGGATATACCACGACGTAATGGTATGGGAGAGCGATATTGTCAGAAATCAACTTCTTGCGCGTGCAATGGAAATCCTCGCGCAGAAAAACATCACCAAAGTCCCTAAGGAAGGAAAGTACGCAGGATGCGTTGTGGTGGAGACGAAGGCAAAGCACACGAGGGAAGGGGAGGAGAGCGTGAAAGTCTTGATAAGGAGCAACGGAGTCGCCACCTATGTGGCGAAGGATATAGCATTCCACATGTGGAAGCTAGGCATGATAGAAAGCACCTTCAAATATTCGCAGTTCATGATGCAGCCAAACGGGAAACCGGTTTATTCCTCATCCGAGAAAGGCCAAGCGATGGAATTCGGCGATGCCGACATGGCACTGAACGTGATAGGGTCTGCGCAACAGTATCCCCAGAACGTGCTCAAGGAGGTCTTCGAGACGATAGGCGGGAAGTCAAGGATTGTCCACGTATCTTATGGCGAGGTGAGCGTGAAAGGGGGAACCCTGAGCGGAAGGGAAGGCGGATGGATGGGCGAGGAGCGAAGCTACACCGCAGACGACCTTCTCAGGCAGATGAACAACAGGACACTTGAGATAGTCAGGGGGAGCGAGAAAATTGCCGACAAGAAAAACGAGAAAGAGATAGCGAGGAAGATAGCCCTTTCCGCCATAAAATTCGAGTTTCTTAGAATAGATCCCGACAAGAAAGTTGTCTTCGAATGGGAGAAGGCGCTGGACTTAAACTCCAATAGCGGCCCGTACTGCATGTACATGTACGCAAGGGCATCAAGGATACTTGAAAGGGCAGGGCTAAATGGCAAAAAGATAAAACCTGCTCCGGGAGACTACGAAAAGATCACAAGGGGGCAGGATTTCGAGCTCATAAAATACATCGGCCAGATGCAGGAGACAATAGAGAAGGCGGGGAGGGAATACAGGCCAAACGTCATCGCCGAGTATCTTATGGAGATATCGCTCCTCTTTTCAAGGTTCTATGAGAGCATGCCCGTGCTGAAGGGCGAGGAGGCAAAGAACGTAAGGCTGGCGATAGTCATGGCCGCGAGACAGGCAATATTTAATATGCTTGGTCTTCTTAATATACAGACTGTAGAAAGCATGTAATCACGATAATGGGCCCGTAGCTCAGCTTGGATAGATCGGCTCCGTCCTAAGGAGAAGGCCGCGGGTTCAAAATGCTTTTGGATCTTCCAAGAGCAATGGAAATCCCGCCGGGCCCGTTATACTTTTACAATGTTGGTGGATTGATGGCAGCAAAATCAGGCAAGGGAACAGTCAAGGAGCCAAGCGTCATAATAAAGCCGCTTGGAAGCACCGGCGGACTGGACAGCATACACATAGTGCTCACAATACTAGTCGTGATACTCATTGCGCTGCTCCTGGCGGTTGCGCACTCAAAGCCAATAGTCGTAACCAATTCAACTAACTCGACAAACCCCGCTACAACCTGCGCATATGGCACAGTGAACGGCAAGTGCGCTGTCCCAATGCACACATCCGGCCAGATAAGGCAGGCAGCCGAGAATTTCCTTGCGAGCTACAACTATCTGAATACATCGCTCTCGCTAATCCCATACATATCCGATGTCAGCAGGATGAACCTGACGTACAATCCCGCTAATTCGGAATGGTATGTCTCCGTGCCCATACAGAACCTCGGCAGCAATCAGACATTGCAGTTCGCAATGCTCGTGAGCGACAAGAACACCTCGCAGGTAACTCCCCTGATACAGACACTGAAGAGTTCTCTTGCTTCAAGCAATTATGTGGTCGCGAAGGGAGTGGTTCAGCTTGCCGGGCAGACCTCCTGCGGCACAGGCAGCCCCCTGCAGGTCTATTGGTTCGTCGATCCGTACTCACCAGGCGGCATAAGCAGCCTTGCCAACAACATGACAGCACTGCGGTCAAGATTCCAATCTAAGATAAATGCGACTGTGAAGATACTCTACACGCAATACTCACAAAGCATAGGCAGCGCCTACGGGCTGGGCAACAGCCTCGCTTTGGGCAACTATCTCTTCTGCGCCTCAGGCCAGAACAACTTCCCGCAGTTCCTTGAGGGAGTGGCAGGCAGGTACAACGGCAGCTACATGCCTTCCTCATTGCTATCTGGCATGGCCAATCGGACAGGACTAAACGGCAGTTCCCTAAGCAGATGCCTGGATACCGCCGGAACATACATAAACAGGCAGGCCCTGCTCGCCAAGTATTACAATATAACATCAAC
>DAHVAM010000003.1 GCA_027314605.1 Microcaldota archaeon | reverse complement strand
CTAGCGTGGACACAACCTTGTTCCTGACGGTGTCCCTGACATAGAACCTTGGCGAATCAGGTATCACGCTTATGTTGCTGAAGAAATATTTTCTGGTCCTGGACGAGATGGAAATGGTTTTGTCCTCAATCTTCAAAAGATGCAGGTCTGCAGCGAAACGCATCGCCTTCTCCAGAACCTCATCCTTGATGGAGAGGTAGGGAGACGCTCTCCTGATGATTGACGCTACTCTTGAAGCCTCAAGCCTCTTGTACTCCAGGACTATCGCTGTTATCTGGTTTACCAGGACATCCAGGGCACCGGTTTCGACGCCGTTCTTCTCAAGGCTGTTCGATTCAGCGGCCATCACTGCCGACACGGACTCCAGAGCTTCGAGCACACCTGAGACTATGATGTGGCCCCTGGAGGTCTCGCCTTCCCTGTGCCCTCCCCTGCCGATCCTCTGGATCAGCCTCCCAGCCTGCCTGGGAGACCCGTACTGGACCACATGGTCTATCCTTCCTATGTCTATGCCCAACTCGAGCGAGCTTGTGGCGATTATGCCCTTCAGCTTGCCTTCCTTGAACGAGTTCTCGATCTCTATTCTCTCCAGCCTGTCAAGCGAGCTGTGGTGTATGCCGACAGTCTCCACGCCCTCAAGCCTGTTAAGGTAAACGAGCTTGCTGCCAAGCGACTCGACAACCTGCCTCGTGTTAGCGAAAACCAGGGCTGCCCCTGAGCCGTTTATTATGTCTGAGATTCTTTCTATCCTTGCAAGCGCGCCGTCATCAAGGGCGAATGCCTGCTCAAATTCCGGGTGCCTCCTGGCAGGGGACAATGGCATCTCTATGCTGATATCGAACTTCTTCGCGCTCCTCGCCCTCACTATCTCGTGTTCCCTCTTCCCAAATAGGAAGTGTGATACCGCAGCCATGTTGCCTATGGTTGCGCTTATTCCTATTCTCTGGAAAGGCCCTGACAGCTCCTCAAGCCTCTCCAGGGCCACAGCCAGCTGCGCGCCTCTCTTATTGTGGTAAAGCTCATGCAGCTCGTCTATTATGACGGCCCTTGCCGATTTCATGGCCTCGCGTAGCCTTGGGGAGAGGAAGAGGTTCTGGAAGGTCTCGGGGGTCGTGATTATGAGATGAGGGGGATTGGCAGCCTGCGCGCTCCTCTCCCTGGGCGTAGTGTCTCCATGCCTGGAAGCCATGGTTATCCCGAGCTCCCCGCAAAGCCACTCCAGCCTTTTGACAAGGTCCCTGTTCAGCGCCCGCAGCGGCGTGATGTAGAAGGCAAAGATCCCAGAGCCACCGTTTTCCTTCTGGAGCATGCCAAGCAAGGGCAGAAGCGCAGCCTCGGTCTTGCCGCTTCCCGTAGGCGCGGTGATGATGCAGCTGCGCCCGGATTTTATTACCGGCAGGGCTAGCTCCTGGATTTCAGTCAGCTTCTCGAACCGGCTTAAGAATAGGGAATATGCATCTTGCATGTTATCTTAGTAGACGGGCTAAATTATGAAGGCATCTCCGCGGACTGTCTGCGGCTTGCCGTTCTCCGTATAGTTGAGCAGCAGGTGGAGGTTCAGGTCTAACGGCACTCCGGAAACCAGCGTGGCGTTGTTGTAGCAGGCTCCTGTGATATTTACCGAAGCTCCAGCGGCGACTGTCTTGTTGAGGTCATTTACAGGGCCTCCGCCGTTCCAGAAGCAGCCAAGCGCGTTAATCCTGGCTGTGGTGTTCATCACGTTCTTCAGCACGAACGTGACGTTGCTGTTTCCATATGTTGCGTTGCTGCATGAGAATCCGTTCTGCAAGCTGCACGAATTATGTATCCCTGAAGTGAAACTGGCAGAGCTTCCTGAAATTCCGAATTTGCCGAGCAGGGCTATGTTCTGGCCTACCTGCACAAGTATCCTTGACGTGTTGACTAAGGCAAAGACAGTCTCGTTGTACCCGCCTTTGTATGCGGTTGTCCTTATCAGCGAGGCATTCTGCGTCAATCCTGACCTGGGAACCACATAGGCGCTGCAGTAGGAAGTTCCATTGACGTTATTGACTATGCCGTAGCAGACGGTGCTCTGGCTAAAGTTCTTCCACACCACCGAATAAAGGAAGGCGTCTCCGCCGCTCAGGCTAAGCCTGCCGAACCTCTGTGACGTCGGATGGTAGTAAGAGAAGTTTCCCACCTCTGCAGTGTCGTTGGGCTGCGGCACATCTCCGGCCAGCGAGGCATTCAGGAAGGTTCCCTTCAGCATCCTGGACTGCAGGATAGTCAGGCAGGTAGCGTTTCCCTGGTAGGCGAACGTCTGTACCCATCCACTCCCGTACCATCCGCACAGCGTTGTGTTGCGGTTCAGGTCAACGATAGTCAGGTTTGTAGAACCGAATGTGGCGTTTGAATAGGTAAGGTTCATCGCCTGTGCGAGGACGCCGACGACTGTAGGCCTCAGGTAGCCGCTAAACCAGAGCGAGTATGCCCTGCTGTTGTTGTAATCTGCCCCTGCATAGGAGACGTTTGCTACGTAGCTCCCGGTAAGATCCAGAAGAGACTTCAAGAATCCTGTCACAACAGGCATGTCAGAAAGACTCATCTGGCCAAGGCTGTAGTTTTCTGCAAGGTAAGCGGCAACAGCATATCCGATCGGTGTCATGTTCGCCGCATAAAGCGCAACCGCGTTTGAAGGCAGCAAGGAAGCCGGGGCAGGGGCCACAGGATTCCTCACGTCTACCATGAAGCTTGCCGTTGCCTTGGCCCTGTCGTTGACGTTGTAGAGTTTTGCAGGATCTGCCACTGCCGTAAAGTTGTAATTCCCAGAGGCGCCGAACGAATGTGATATATCTATCTCAGTCTCCTTCCCGCCGGCCAGCGAGACGTTGTAGACGCCAGAAAGATTTCCGTTTATCAGTATGCCTATGTCGAAGCCTTTTATCTCTGAGCCGTTATTGTAGACGAAAAGAGGAAGGGTCACCTTCTGATACTGGTATACGGAACTCGGGATTCCCTTCGAAAAACCGAGGCCTATGTTTATGCTAGGCGAATAGTAATATCTGAAAGCCAGCGCAGCTGCGATGACTATGGCTATCAATGCGACCCAATAGTAAATCTCATTCTTCATTCTATCACTTGATCAAATCAGCGCATCCTTGCTCCTAAGGTCCTTGACAACGTCTCCCACCTTGCCTGCCACTTCCTTGTAGAAGGAGTCAAAGACATTCGATGACCAGTTGTACGCATCGAACCTGTCTCCTGCGGCAGGATGCTTGAAGCAGAACTTTCCCTCCTGATTCTCCAGGAATCCCATCTTCTTCATCCTAAGCAGGTGGTATCTCAATGTCTTCTCGTTTATCGGCTCCCAGTTCCTGTCTATGTACTCGGTCATATCCTTCACCGTCGGATCCTGCTTCTTCAGGAATTGGAAATAGACCATGGCATCGAGGACGGCGAGAGAACCGAGTCTCGACTCCCCTGCGTTTATTACGCCGAGCGAGAGCGCGAGCCAGCGCACGGCAGACCTCCTTGTGTCAAGGACTTCCTTGCTCAGCCTGAGGTTCCTTATAGTCAACTCCCTTTCTATGAGTTCCGCCTCGCTTAACTCCAAAACAATCATCAAGACATGGACAGTATAAATATTAATAGTAGATAGTCCACCAAAAACTTTAATTATTTTTTGGCAATTGCAGACGATAAAGCCGGTTACTGTCTTAAAGGAAACCAGCTGCCGGTCAGACAGTCAATCTCGGGAAGCGGCCTCAGGGGATTCTTTATCAGGCAGCCGCACCGCGTCCTCCTGCCTGCCGCCCCGCCTCTTCTGCCTTTCCATATTGGCCGTGGCGAACAGTATCGCGAGGTCCTCATCGGACTGGTTGTCAATCCACGCCTTTATGTAGGTTGAAATGTTTCTCAGGGGCTTTGTGTACCTGTCGGTGAAGCTGTACGCGCTGCCCTCATGCTTGAGCAGCCCTACCGAGACCCCATAATCAAGGTATCTCTTCCATGTCGCCACAGGCAGCTCATTCCCGCAGTCCTTGAGCCGCAGCTCCTTTGCCCTCTTCACCGCGCTCAGCGCGAGCGCGAACCTGTATGCCTTTGTCTCATTGTCAAAATATACCTTCGCCACCTCCTTCACGCTGGGGTTCTTCAGCTTCTCGCGGAGAGGCGCATCTTCAAACTCCCAGTATTTTATCGACATAAAAACAATATTCCCATGCCTGAGCAAGGATTTATCCCTTTCGGGAGGAAAAGGAAAGCACTTTATATGTACATAAATAAAAAAAATAAATTTTAGGCCGAGTTTATGGTAGAACTGATTTTAATACCCGGAGGAGCAAGCAATCGCGGACAAAGAGGCACAGCCAAGTTGTCTTCAATAGACGGAGGGAGAGCGCCCAAAGGCAAGGAGCTGCAGCACCTTCTGCGTCCCCCGACGCCGCTCGTCACCCTAAAGAACCTCAGGGTCCAGTATCGCCACAAGCTCATTGAATATGGCACAAACATTGCCGAGGTCGCCTTCCAGGATCCGGACAAGAAGATATCCATGGCCTTCAAGCGCCATGTCAATCCTGACAGCACAACCGGCGGCTTCGTCTATCAATCGGGATCAAGCATCCTGCTCAAGAGGTCAGAGATATCCCGCTCATACATTTCGCCAACCGCGGTGGTAGGCCCGAACTGCAGGGTATCGATCAATTCAAGGATCCTGGACAGGGCGTGGGTCGACGGCCTCGAGATGTTTGGGCACAGCCTCGTTGAAGAGGACACCATCGCGCTCTTCCTGGCAAATCCCGGAATACTTCGCGAATATTGCAAAATGTCAGGCAAGGGGCCAAACCTCAGGATATCAAGACTATGACTAGAAACCGGAAAGCCAGAGGAGCCAAAAGCCAATAAACCCTCGTAAAACATTTCGAAAGCTTTATATATGTTAAGAACCAATACTTCTACGAAGTGAAATAACGACGAGAGTTGATTCTCTTTCTAAGTTATTTCGATGATATACCAGAATATCCTATTTAGGTGAATTGAATGGCAGACAAACCACACATGAATTTGATTTTTATCGGACACATCGACCACGGAAAGTCGACAACGGTAGGAAGACTGCTCTACGATACAAAGGCAGTAACGGAGCAGGACATGAAGAAGATTAGGGAAGAGGTCACGAAGTACAACAGGGCGACCTTCGAATTCGCATTCGTAATGGACCAGCTCAAGGAGGAAAGAGAGCGTGGTATCACAATAGACATCATGCACAGGGACTTCCAGACCCCTAAGTACTACTTCACAATCATAGACGCGCCTGGGCACAGGGACTTCGTAAAGAACATGATTACAGGAGCAAGCCAGGCAGACGCAGCGGTTCTAGTAGTTTCAACACCTGACGGCGTCCAGTCACAGACAAGGGAGCACGCGTACCTTGCAAAGGTGCTCGGAATAAACCAGGTAATCGTGGGCCTCAACAAGATCGACGCGGCAGGCTATGACAAGAACAAGTTCGAGGAGACCAAGCAGAAGGTCAGCGACCTGCTCAAGTCGGTAGGATACGATGTCAGCAAGGTAAAGTTCGTTCCTTACTCGGGATTGGAGGGAGTCAACGTATCAAGCAAGTCAGATAAGCTTCCTTGGTACAGCGGCCCAACGCTCCTCGAGGCAATAGACACGTTCGAGGTGCCAAAGAAGCCAACTGACAAGCCGCTCAGGCTTCCTATACAGGACGTCTACTCAATAGCAGGATTCGGAACAGTCCCAGTGGGAAGAGTCGAGACAGGAACAATGAAGCCTGGCGACCAGATAATCATAATGCCCAGCGGTGTCAAGACCGATGTTAAGAGCATCGAGATGCACCACCAGCAGCTCTCTGTTGCAAACCCTGGAGACAACGTAGGATTCAACATCAAGGGCGTAGACAAGAAGGACATGAAGAGGGGAGACGTGGTCGGCCCTGCATCAAGCCCGCCTACAGTGGCGCAGGAGTTCCTCGCGCAGATCATAGTGATAAACCACCCTCAGGCGATTGCAGCCGGATACACGCCTGTCTTCCACATCCACACCGCGCAGATAGCATGCACGATAACTGAGATAGTCGAGAAGAAGGACCCCAAGACAGGGCAGACGCTTCAGAAGAACCCGGAGTTCATCAAGAACGGTGACGCCGCGATAATCAGGGTAAAGCCTACAAGGCCTATCGTGATAGAGAAGTTCTCTGACTTCCCACCTCTCGGCAGGTTCGCAATCAGGGACATGGGCCAGACAGTCGCCGCTGGAGTAGTCCAGGAAGTAACGAAGAAGGCCTAGATTCAATGCCAACGGCCCGTATCAAGCTAATCAGCAGGAACAGGACAGCCGCAAGGGACATTGCAAGGCAGATAGTCGAGATAGCCAAGACCTCTGGAATAAAGGTCGTCGGGCCAATCCCTCTTCCTACAAGAAAGATAAAGGTCACCACAAGGAAGACGCCTTGCGGGGACGGCTCAAAGACCTACGAGAGATGGCAGATGCGGATCCACAAGTGGATGGTTTCCATAGATGGAAGCGACACGGCCCTCAGGCAGGTAATGAGAATACCTGTTCCCGACACAGTACAGATAGAAATGATTCTGAGCTAAAGCGCCAACATCTTCTCTTTCTGCCTATAATCTAATAACAGAGGCAAGTTTATGCAAAGCACAGTGTCGGCAACAAGGGGGAGCCCTCCAGCGGATTCGTTGCAGTCAAGCTACTGGAACAGGGCACACCTGACTTCGCATATAAGGCAGATGCCGATAGTGAACCAAATCCAGACAGGTCTGGGAAGGAGCGCAAGGATCCTAGAACTAGGCTGCGGCATAATCTCTCCTGGAGATCCACGCATAGGCAGGGATGAACTTTTCATCGGGGTTGACATCTCCAAAGTGGCGTTAGACGAATCAAAATCAAATTTCAGTGAAGGAAGGTTCATAGTAGCGTCTGGCGCAAGGATGCCATTTAAAAGCGCATCCTTTGACACTGTGGTCTCCTTCGAGACACTGAGTATACTCGGAAGAGACTTCAGCAGCGCCATCTCAGAAATGATAAGGGTATCCGGCAGAAGGGTAGTATTCACTTTAGGCCACGAAGACTATTTTACGAAGGAACTGGGGACTTGCCACGAGTTCAACTACGGCAAGATCGGGAAATACAACGGCAACATGGATGTAGTGCTTCTCAACGAGGATTCTATCCACCGCCTGTTAAGGGACATGGGTGAACGCAACTATTCTGTTAAACTCTTCAACGCCATGGAATGGTATGGCGCGCACGAAGATTCGACGGAAAAATCCCATATTCTAGTGGAGATAAGGAGATAGCCCACCAACGGGGAGGCTATAGCTCCTTTGTCTCGGTGTCAGTCTCCCTGCCCTCATGCGCCAAGAGGGCTTTCCTTACGGCCCTAAGCGAGAGCGTTGCGCAGTGCAGCCGCACCGGCCCCGGATCTATGTTTATCAGCTTGAGCAGTTCATCCTTTCCGAACTTAAATACGTCCTGTACCTTCTTGCCTCTCAATTCATCTGCAAGTATCTCCGCCGCGCCCATGGAAATGACGCAGCCGGCCCCGTCGAATCTCACATCTTTTACTATCCTGTTCTCCAGCTTGAGATATACTGTTATCTTGTCGCCGCATGAGATATTCTCCTCATGCATGCTGGCCTCTGCATCCTTGATGACTCCTTTGTGCTGCGGATGCTCATATGAATATATCAGCGTCTCTGCGTACATGTCAAGGTCCATGCTGAATCATCTAACAATAACTGACAATATCTGGGCATGGAACAGATTTAATCCTTTCGAGATAAAGGATAATTGACGAAGTGGTTCAATAAAGAAGGTCATAATAGACACAAGCACTATCCTTTTCGGGCTCTCCAACAAGGTAGACATTTTCGAGCTTATAGGAAGGGATCACCCCGATTACGAGATAATCATATCGAAGGGCACCATAAACGAGCTTAAAAGGCTAGCCTCGACGAAGAAGAAGAACGCTGCCGATGCAAGAACTGCGTTGCTGATCCTGCCTAAGAAGAAAGTCTCTGTGGCAGGCGACAAAGGGTATGTGGACAAATGGATCCTGAAGGAAGCGCCAGTCACCGGCGCCCTGGTCTGCACCAATGACACCGCCCTCAGGAGGAAGCTGCGCTCAAATGGCGTAACTGTCGTGACACTGGGCATAGGGGGCAGTTTACGATAGGTATTAATAACTTTAACCTCCATTATTGAGCGAATAGATACCCGAGAGGTAATCCTTTGTTCTATGTCTATACAATAAAAGACACGATAAGCATACCGCCATCTCATTTCGGAGAGGACCTTAACAAGGCAGCCGAGGTAATACTCCGGAAAAAGCACGAAAGGCTAATGGAGAAGGACATCGGCATAGTGCTCGCGGTATTCAACGTAAGGGACATAAGCGACGGCATCATAATGCCTGGAGATCCGTCAACGCATCACGACGTCACGTTTGACATGCTCGCATTCAACCTCGAAGTAGGCGAGATACTAATGGGAGAGGTATCCGAGCTTGTCGACTTCGGGTGCTTCGTAAGACTGGGCCCTATAGACGGGCTGGTACACCTCTCGCAGATAACCAATGACTTCATAACGCACGACAGGAAGGCAGGAACATTCGTGCTCAGGAACAGCGGAAGGACTCTCAAGAAGGGAGACGTTGTATACGCAAAGGTCTCCACGATAAGCCTGAAGAGCAACATAAAAGACACGAAGATTGCGCTCACGATGCGCCCAGAGGGTCTCGGGAAGTATGAATGGGCAAAAGAGCCTATAAAGACGAGGGAAAGAGGTCCTGGAAGAGGTCCTGGAAGAGGCGGCAGAGGAGGGCCAAGAGGAAGGAAGTGACGTAAATGGAGAAAGCATGCAAGAACTGCAGAGTGATAATCGCTCAGGGAGAGGTATGTCCGATGTGCGGGTCCTCCGAACTCACCTCGAAATGGAGCGGCTACGTAGTTATACTCAATGTAGAGAAATCGGAGCTCGCGAAGAAGCTAGGGATAAATGCCAACGGCACCTACGCGCTCAACATAAACGCCTAGTCCTAAAAAGTTTCTTAAATCCTAACAGTCAATGTTACCATCATGTATCTGAAGAGGGTATACACAGGCAGCGACCATGCCGGCTGGAAGCTCAAGGCCGCGCTCGATAAGTGGCTCATCGAGCAGCGCTACGATGTAAAGGATATGGGCCCGCTGCTATACGACCCTGACGACGATTATCCTGACTACGCCGAAAAGGTCTGCATTGAGGTCGCCAAGGACCGCGCGAAAGGCATACTGATCTGCGGGTCAGGGCAAGGCATGGACAGGGCAGCGAACAAGATGCCCGGAATACATGCCTCAGTCTGCTGGAACGAGGAGTCCGCAGTTTCAGCGAAGAAGCACGGCGACGTCAACATTCTCTGCCTCGGGGAGAGGTTTGTCACCCCTGAAATGGCGAAGAAGATAGTAAAGATATGGCTGGAAGAGCCGTTCGAAGGGGAGCATCGCCACGTGAGGCGGATAAAGAAGATCCACGCCATCGAAAGGAAGCACCGCATAGCGAGGCCGGTAAAATGATGATATTGGAAGGCCCTTCGGGGAACAACATAGGCGCAGGCGTGGCCAAGATACTGGGGGCAAGGTACGCGGCTGTGGAGCATAAGCTCTTTCCCGACGGCGAATCCTATATACGGATGCCTAAAATTCCAGAAGGCGAGAAGAACGTCGCCATAGTCCAGTCAACATACTCTCCCCACGAGAAGCATCTCATCGAATTGCTCTTCATGATAGACGCATTGAAGAGCCTCGGGACAAGGCACATCACAGCAATCGTGCCGTACCTTGCCTATGTCAGGCAGAACAAGATGTTCTCGGCAAGGGAGGCTGTGAGCATAAATACTGTACTGCGGCTCCTCAGCGAATCGGGTGCAGAGGCGCTGATAACCGTAGAGCCGCACAGATACGATGTACTCTCTCTCTTTGAAGGCAAGTGCGCGATTATAGATCCCACGGAGAGCTTCGCAGAAGCTCTCTCAAAGACAGCGCCAAACCCGTTTGTAATCGCGACGGACAGCGGGGACATGGTAAGGGCGAAGAAGCTAGCAGAACTCCTAGACTGCGATTTCGACGCAATAGAAAAGGAGCGGGACTATGAAACTGGGAAGGTCAGGGCCATACACTCCATAAAAACGGACCTCAAGAGGAAAGACGTAATCATATTCGACGACGTTATAAGCACAGGGGGCACCATCGAGCTGGCAGCCAGAATCGCAGTTGAGAACAATGCAAGAAAGGTAATCGCCGCAGCAACGCATCTGGTGATGGCCGGAAACGCATACGAAAGGATCGTAAGGGCAGGGGTGTCGGAGCTCTACGGCTCAAACACCATTCCCTTCCAAAACTCCCGCGCCGTCGACGTCTCTCCGCGTGTCGCCGAGTATCTCAAGGCAATGAAGAAATAGTTACCGTTTTCTGGAACCCTTTACCTTAACTACTATGTTCGAGTACCTCTCCCTCCTCTTTGAGAGCGTTTTGAGGTTTCCTGTTCTCATGTTGATCATCTTCCTGAGCGCCGCCAGCTCTCCCTTCCTGAAGAACCTAAGGAACCCGCCGTTCTTCTTCTCGAACTCCATTATGAGCTCCTCGATGCCCTTGTTCTCCCTTGACGACTTTGACTCGTAATAGGCAATCCTCTTCTCCATGCCTGACATGAACGAGTCTAGGTGCTTTGCTATGGCGTGGGTGTCCCTCGCCTTGAGGGTAAGCCCTGCGAGGAAGATGTTTGCAAACTCGTTGTTGAACCATTGCTTGTAGCCCACTCCCAACGATTCAAGCAGAGTCAGGTAGGCGACGAGCTCCTTGTACGTCATGCGCTTGGAATTGGAAATTATGTTAGGCATGCAGATGGCGCCGTAGTCAAAGCTACCGAGGAGGCTTTCCATCCTCGTCGCGTGCTCGCTGAGTATCTGATTGAGCTTCTGGTCGGCGTTCGCGCCGCTCTGCCAGTTTTCCCTTATAACCCTCCTGAGTGCGCTATTGACAATATTGCTTCCGTCTGTTTTCTGGTCCCCCTCCTTTATCAATATGCCACTCACCAAATATCCCTCGAATCCCGTCACATGGAAATGAACGTCATTTCCTTCCTGTCGTCGAGTTTGAAGAAACCTATTTTCTCAAACTGGACTATGTCGCCTATCTTTAACTCTGAGGCATATCCCTCTATATACCCATCTGTTACGACCATGCTCTTCTTGTTGAATCCGTCTCCCGAAAGGAGATTACCTATCGAGATGGCCTTGCCGTCAACGTAGTTGCCTTCGCTGACCCACTGAAGCTTCAGCAGGTCATTGCCTTTTCCCTCAACATATTCCGCTTTTATTGTGTCGCCCCCTGGTTCCAGTATTCTTATGTTGAAAGCATCCTTCAATCTCGCCAGGCTGCCTTTCTTGAGACTGATTGCGTCATGTGAGTTAATGAAGAATTCGCTGCCCACTTCATATTCCCTGAATCCCAGGTCTTCAGAAGGATGGGCCTTCATCCTTATCTTCCTCGCCTCTGCAGGGATGCCTCCAACCGACAGTTTTCTGGGCCTTTCGATGAAGAACATTCTTACCGCCCTGCTGTCGATAAGTTTCCTGTTCTCGGCAAGCAGCATGTCTATGCCTACCTGGCTGTTTGTCTTGCTCATGCCGAACCTAAGGACGAATTCCCTTATCGCTTCTGGCAGGATACCTCGCCTTCTCAGGCTGGCTATTGTTACAAGCCTAGGGTCATCAAACCCTGAGATATTGCCGCTGTTTATGAATTCCTTTAGTTTCCTTTTCGATGTTATATTGTCCTTTATCTCAAGCCTTGCAAAGCTGTGCACTCTGGGCTTCCTCAGTCCGAGAAGATCCAGTATCTTGTAGTATAGCTCATCACGCAATTCATACTCCTTGCTTCGCATGGCGTCAGTGACTCCCTTCATGGAGTCCATTATCGGCGTATTGAAGTCGTATGTAGGCCACACCGAATATTTGGCTCCCTGCCTGTAATGGGTCTCTGCCTTTATTCTGAACAGAGTAGGGTCGCGCATTGCCGTGTTCAGGTCCTTCAGGTTTCCATTGTATCGCAGTATTCCGGTATCCCTCTCCTTCTTGATCATCTCGTTCCAAAGCCTGAGATTTTCAGCAGAGGTTTGCTTCTTATGCACACATTCCTTTCCTGTGCTCCTATTCTCCTTGACCTGCTCGACCGGGCAGAGGCAGACGTATGCGTTGCCATTCTTTATCAGCGTGGCCGCATAGCTGTACATCCTCTCTATGTTGTCGCTCGCATAATACTCTCCGTCGAACCTGATGCCCAGCCATTCCAGGTCCTTTTTGAAAGCCTCGACATACTCCTGCCTCTCTGCCTCGGGATTTGTATCGTCAAAATAAAGGAACAGCCCGCCTTCGTATATGTCCGCAAACTCCCTTTCCATGAAGACTGGTTTAGCATGGCCTATGTGCATGTAGCCATTGGGCTCAGGCGGAAACCTTGTGGCGAAATGCCCTTTCTGCGCGCCCTCAAGCTCCATCTTCGGTTTTGCAGTCCTGATGGCCTTCTCCCTCTCCTTCTCCTCGAATTCTTTCCTGTAGGCCCCGGCTTCCTTCTCCAATTCCTCCTTTCCCAGCGAGTTTATCCTGCTAACTTCTTTATTAACAGCCCACGCCAACTCCCTGATATCCGCGCGCAGTTCCGGGAACCCGGAGAGCACAGTGTTGATCACTGTGGAATCGCGCGCCTTACCGTAGTCAAGCGCGTTCTTTAAAGCGGCCTTCCTTATCTCTTCTTCAACATCCTTGCTTACCATCCCATTCACTCCAGCTTTGCTGTGCTCAGGCTGTATAACGTACCGTTGTCAGTGACGAGGGCCGAGACCCTCACTTTCACTACATTCGACATGTTCTGCGTCAAGGTTACTGGAATCTGCGAGTACCTAAGCGAAGCAGGAACCAGCAGCGAGTAAGACTTGTTGACTATGAAGACGCTGAGACTGGCAGGCAGCTGTATTGTCGCAGCTGCAGAGAAGCCGAGGCATGAAAACGATGTGGCATTGAAGCTGTCTCGGAAAAATCCATAGAGTGCCGTAGTGTCCATGTTGCCTGCCTGCACCACAGTCTCATTAGGCAGGGAATAGGAATTGTAAACCGAGTTATTGTGCTCGAGCGCAGTTACAAACCGGCTCAGCTTCGAACTTACCGACGAATCGGCGCTCGCATTCTTGCATGACACCGCAATGTACGTAGTGTTGCTGTAGCCTGTTATAATTGCATTGGCCGTCGCGACCCCGTAGACTGTCTGCGGCGCTGCCGCAGTCGTGTTCTGCTTTTGCTGAGTGTTGCCCCCGCCAATGTTCTGCAGGGTGAAGTATGAAGACAGGAATATGATCCCTATCAGTAAGGCCAGTATAGCCAAGGCGATCTGCCTCCATCTGCGATCCTTGACCACTTTTTCCGGGTGCTGCTGCTGTGCTGGGGTCGTATCCATCTAATCACAAGGATTTTAATTATTTGTTGACAAGTATAATCGTTGCTAATGAATTATATATCTTGGGTGTCATAATCCTGACACTGTTCTTTCTTACGCTGATGTGATTTCGATGAGTTTCAAGGACGGAGATTTTGTAAAGGTAGACTACAGCCTCTGGAGGATGGCGGACAACGAGCTTATGCGCACGACAGAGAAGAGCCTGGCGCAGGATAAGGGGATATACAGGGAGGATGTAAGGTATGAACCGCAGCTGATAGTCATAGGGAAGGACAATGCGCTCAAGGCCCTCTGGGATGCGATAAAGACAATGGATGTGGGGCAGAGCAAGAAGCTGGAGCTAGACCCCAAGGACGCATTCGGCGAGAGGGATTCCAGCCTTGTAAGGATAATGCCTATCGCTGACTTCAGGAAGAGGGACATAGATCCCCAGCCAGGCATGCAGATAGACATCGACGGCGCCATCGCCACTGTCAAAAGCGTCAACTCGGGAAGGGTTATGGTCGATGCGAACAACCCGCTTGCGGGAGAGAAGGTCAAGTACGAGCTGAAGGTCGTCGCAAAGCTCGAAAAGGACGAGGACAGGATAAAGGCGATAGCAGAGACTTACGCATTGGAGCCAACAACGATAGAGGTAAAGGAAGCCGCGGCAAGGGTATCATTCAACTCAAAGACGAAGATGAATGCCGATTACTTCGTGAACAAGAGCTACCTGATAGGCGCAATACTCGAATACCTCAAGGATGTCAAGAAGGTAGTGATCGAAGAGGAGCACGAAAGAGAGTCGCCTTCGCAATAGCTAAAAATATATCCGTCCTACTAACGACATGAAGACTCTGGCCCTGCAATCCGCAATGGAGTACCTGATGACCTACGGCTGGGCCATACTAATCATCGCAGTTGTGCTGGGGGCGCTCTTCGGGCTCGGTTTCTTCAATTCCGCCAATCTTGCGCCCAAGGTCGCTGCAGGCGCATGCCAGGTATACAGGCCTCAGGGCCCAGGAACAACTTCGTTCATAAACCTTGAGGGGACGTGCAACAACGAGCTGCCGCAGTACGTGGCGAAGTTCAACGGATACGGTGCGAATTATATCCTGACTCCGACTTCCTCTGGTCTTTCAGGGTATCCGAACGGTTTCACCTGGAGCATCTGGGTTCTTTCAAATAATAACTGGGCCAATTCCGGGGGCTCCAATAGCGGAAATCCGATGACACAGTACATGGCTGGCGGCGAAATACAGGATCTGATGTTCGGCTTTGATTCGGGTCACCCCGGAATGCGCGCGGAGGCCGCATATTCGGGATGCACGGCGCACGACATCGGCGACGGCATCACCAACACGGCGGGCAGGTGGATGTTTTACGTGATGACCTACAACGGAGTCGTCCTCTCTTTGTACACCAACGGCGCGGACTCGGGTTCCTCTAATCAGCCGTGTTCTCTTGCGACTGCCATGGCGACGAGCGGCATCTATATCGGAGGCGGACAAACCTGCTTCTGCACATGGAACGGCATGATAGCAAATGTGCAAGTATACAATACCTCCCTCTCTTCCAATGAGGTAATGGCCCTCTATCAGGGAGGAATCGGCGGAACTCCGCTGAGCCTCGACTACCTTGTCGGATGGTGGCCGCTCAACGGCAACGCCAACGACTATTCAGGCAACCTGAACAACGGGGCAATAAACGGCGCGATGAGCTTCACCAGCTCGTGGACCTCCAGCTATACTGCCCCTTGACCGCTGGTATTTATACTAAATGTGCCAAATTTTGAGACGTCTGATGAAATGAAGATTGCATTTGTCTACGATATCCCATACCCATGGCATAAGGGAGGGCTTGAGCAGATACTCAACGTCGAGGCTAGGGAGCTGGCGAAGAAGCACGATGTCCATTTCTTCACGATGAGGTGGCCGGGGATGAAGGGCGAATTCACCTACCAGAAGGTGAAGTACCACGCTTTCGGGAAGGCGACTGAGGAGGACGCGTACAAGCATGGAAGAAGGGCGATAAGGGAGGCGCTGATGTTCTCCGTCTATGCCAGGAACCTGTTCAAGTACGATTTTGACGTTATAATAACCAACGCTTTCCCCATTCTACATCTTCCTGCAGTCAAGGCATACTGCAGGATAAAGAACGCAAAGCTCATCCTGAAGGTCGACGAGATATGGGACAGGAAGTACTGGGCCAGCTATCTGGGCGTCATTGCGGGAAACATGGCGAACGTCTACGCCAATTCCTTGATAAGGTCTAGCACCGCAAAGTACGTCGCAAATTCGAGCATGACAGCAAAGAACCTGGAGAAGCTTGGGATAGCGAGGAATAGGATAAGAGAGTTCGCGCCGGTCCTGGAGGACTCTCTTCTCGACGAGATTAGAAGGTCAGCCAAGAGGAGAAACAACAGGATAATCTTCTCCGGCAGGCTGATAAAGGAGAAGAGGATCGATAAATGGCTTAGAGTGGTGAAGCAGGTCATCGAAAGGTACGGAGCCGCAGAGGCCATGCTCGTTGGGGAGGGTATCGAGAGAGCCAAGATAATGAAAGAGGCGAGGAGATTGGGCCTGCGGGGTTCGATAGTCGTAAGGCCGTTCTTCAAGGAGAAGAGGGAGCTTTACGAGGCGATAGCTGAATCAAAGGTTCTGCTCCACATGGGCGAGAGGGAGGGCTTGAGCATAATCACGCTGGAGAGCCTGGCTCTCAACACTCCTGTAGTCGTTCCCGAGTATTCGCCAATACCGGAAGAGGTCAAGGAGATGTGCGTTGTCGAAAAGGAGGAAAGGCTAGCTGATAAGATAATCAGGATCATGAAGGGCGACCCAGAGGAATATATATCAAATAAGGACAACCTTAAGATGTTCTCCACATCCAACGTTGTGTCCTTTTACGAGAACCTGCTGGAGAACTAGGTCGGATGATATGAGCTCGCTTATAGTCGCAATACCGAATGATGAGGCGCTAGCGGCAGAGATAGGCAAGAAGGGAAGCCAGAATGGCGTAACGTACTACAACAGGAAGGTGGACGATGGTGCCATAGTGGTGATTGTGCCATCCGACGTCGCCGCAAAATTCTACGCGATAGGCGAGATAATGTCTATTGCAGACATCGTTGTCATAAGCACAGCAAAAGTGGACTCGCTCTTCGGCGAGTCGGTGATAGCCGCCTCAATGCTCGGCAAGAAGACCATATTTACCACAGAGAATGACGTATCGGGCATACTGAAGGCTGTATCGCCCACTGGACACGAGTTTGTCGACAGGAAGGACGTGCTCAACAAGATTGCAGGATTGAGGAGCGACAGTTCAAGGGACTCCGAAGCGCTTAGGATTGATGTGGACAAATCATTCCCGGTGAAAGGAGTGGGTACGGTTATACTGGGCATAGTCAGGTCGGGAGTGGTCAGGGTCCATGATGCCTTGAAGTCCAGCGGTGGGAAGGAGCTGTCAGTGAGGTCGATCCAGGTTCATGATGCCGACCATCAGGAAGCGAAGACAGGCGACAGGGTGGGACTGGCGGTCAAAGGCGTTGATCACACGGACATAGAGAAAGGGGACATACTCTCAAAGGAAAAGAAACCTTATGCTACCTCGATAACCGCCGAACTGAGGAAAAGCCCTCTCTCCAAAGACGAGGCTGAAAATATGAATTGCACGCTTGTCACCGGCTTCTCGGTGGTGAACTGCAAGATAACAAAAGACGGAGACAAGTTTTCCTTAAAACTGGAAAGGCCGACTGCCCTCTGGAAGTCTGATTCGTTCATACTCATAAGGGATAAGGCTCCGAGGGTCTTCGCCTCTGGAGTCGTCTCAGAAGTAGCCTGATTACCTGTTCGCCTTCTCTTTCTTCCCGTCGAAGAACTTCGTGTCCGCCAGGATCATGTGCATGTCGGTGTCGAATCCGATTGCTGTCTTGAACGCGTTGTGGTCTATCGTAATCGTGCTGTCGGAATAAGGATCATTTATGTAGAAAGCGTCCTTGTCGTATCCCTTGACCACTACCCAGTGGGGTGATGGCTCAAGATATGAGTTTATCGAGTTTGCATCTATCAATACTATCGGAATAACATTGGCGGACAGTGCCTTCTTTATCATCTGGATCGTGACAGAACCATGCTCTTCCTCGATGCCCATATCGGCTGCCTTCTTCTTTATCTCGTTGAACGAGGCCGTGAGGGTATCAAGGTTGACGTTCTCGTATACGGCCATCTTCTTGTCGTATCCCTCATCCTTGGTGTTGCTGAGTATTCCTATCCTCGCGCCCCTCTTCGCCAGCGCATACGCCAGCCCGTACTTTGAGCCGTGCCAGACGCTTCCGTTGACCGATTCCTGCCATATGCTGTATTCGCTCTCTTTCCTGAACTTGAAGTCTTCATTCAAGAGCTTTAGCACCATCATCGCAGAAGCTGCAGAGCTGGTAAACTCGTCGCTCTGCGGATAGTGGGAAAGTTCGAACATCGCCTTCTCCTTTATCTTCGCTTTCCGTATGCGTCCAAGGAGCTTGTTTTCTTTCTTTGTAGGTTTAGGTTTTTGGGTTGTTTTTGTTAGGGCTTTGGCCATATTATCACAGCTTTGAAGATGTGCAGGGAGAGAGATTTGTTCAAATGAATTATTGAACTCTCGTAGGCCTAAGCCAACGGATCTTGAGTCCGCCGCATTTGACCAGGCTCTGCCATCCCTGCAGCATCTAGATTTCTGTCGCACCATATATAAAAAGGTGCGTTGATTACGCTACTATTTATAGTATTCCCCATATATATTACTTTCTATTGCGTGAGCTATTCTGTAGAGAGAAAACCGATGACGTGATCTTATGGACGGAAAAATAGATGCAGTGGAGGGCAGAAGAAGATCCACTCCGTTGGACAGCAATGTTCCGATTAAAAAAATCTCTGATGTTAAATTTTCAATAGAGAAGGAATTGTTTACAGAGATGAACAAGAACGTCACGATATATGCGACAGAGCACATGCTGCAGAGGATGCGGCAGGACAGAACGCTCAGACAGGCAGTCAATGCCGCTACGCTTCCTGGACTTGTAAGCAATATGATGGTCATGCCAGACGGGCACGAGGGATACGGCTTTCCTGTCGGAGGAGTGGAGGCATTCGATGCAGAAAGCGGAATAATCTCCCCAGGAGCGATAGGTTTCGACATTAACTGTCTGCATCCCGATACAAAACTTATAGACAACTATGGGGCATTACATAAAATATCAGAGATAAAAGAAAGAAGAGTAGATCTCAAGACAATGGATATTGATTCTAAAAGAATAGTAAATTCGAAGCATTTATTATTTATGAGGAAAAAGGAAAAGAGGATTTACAAAATAGAGACACAGTCAGGAAAGAGGATACTTGCCAGCGCTGATCACCCCATATTTACCCAGAAGGGGATGCTAACCGTGGAAAATTTAAGTTTTTCAGATTTTGTCGTAACGAACGGATTTGAAGGCGTAGAATATGAAAATCCGCCACATAAACCCGTGATCTCTGAGCAGGATATATTTTTAACAATGGATAAATTGAATATCCCAAAGGCGGGTAATGGGCAAAATCAGATAATGAACTTGCTAAGAAGACTAGGTTTGAATGAAATTTATTTAGACTCAGAGAAATTACCATTGATAATAAAATTGATGGGATCTTTGATGGGTGATGGAACAATACCAAAACCTAAAGATTTTACAAAAACATCATCTTTATGTGCTTCGATTTATGGAAAAGAATCGGATCTTAGAACTATTGCGCAGGACGTAACCAGGCTCGGCTTCAAATCGTCGATTTATAAGAGAGATAGGCACCACAGGATAAACACGGTTTATGGCACATCAGAATTTGATTTCACGGAGTCTTGTCTCAGAATAAGTTCGCGTTCGTTGGCCGTGTTGCTTGTTGCTTTGGGAACTCCTTTTGGTAAAAAGGTCTCGGTGACTTATAGAATTCCAGAATGGTTGATGGATTCGGTGCTCTGGCAAAAGCGATTGTTCTTAGCCGCTTTTTTTGGGGCGGAAATGTCTAAACCTGTGACAAATAACGGACTAAATTTCAGTTGTCCAGCTTTCAGTGTAAGTAAATTGGAAGCACTTCAAAAAAACGCCTTTGAATACATAGACGACTTCAAAAAATTGCTTCTAGATTTTGGAGTAATAAGTAGCGCGCCAAAAATAGTTGAAGGATATAGGTATAACGGGTTAGACGGTGAAACTATTGGTATACGCCTGTTCATTTTGTCTGAAACTGAAAATCTCATAAAATTTTTCAGTAAAATAAGCTATGAGTATAATAAAGACAAGGAAGTTTTGGCAAGCCTTGCATGCATGTATCTAAGATATTTGGAATATACTAGGAGATCACTGGACGAAGTAAGAAGTAGGGCGGTAATTTCACAAGCCTGTGGAACTCCTACAGAGATAATTGTATCTTCTCTCTCTAACGATCATGTTAGTGAAAGTTTTGTAAGGCATTCAGTGTGGGGAAGAACTGGGCCTGCAAGGATATGGAAAAACGCTTACAAATTTGAAGAGTTTGTCATTAATAGGATTTTCAATGATGAAGGATACGTGTACGATCACATAGAGAAAATTGAACCCATCAATTACAATGACTATGTTTACGATATCACAGTAGATAATGAAAACCATAATTTTATTGCCGAGAGTATAATAGTATCAAACTGCGGCGTCAGGCTCATAAAGACAAATCTAGAGGAAAAAGACCTGAAGGGAAAAATCGGAAAGGTCGCTGATGCACTCTTCAAGAATGTGCCTAGTGGCGTAGGAAGCAAATTGCAGATTGGCCTTACCGAGAAAGATTTAATAAAAGTGTGCGAGGAGGGTGTCCCTTTCATCATAGGAAAGGGATTCGGGTTGAAGGAAGACATAGAGCACACGGAGGAAAAGGGCATTATGGAAGGTGCCGATTTTTCGAAGAATTCCAAGGAGGCAAAGTCAAGAGGGCTTTTCCAACTGGGAACTCTTGGAGCTGGGAACCATTTCCTTGAAGTGCAGAGCGTTGAGAGACTCTTTGACAAGGAAACCGCGAAGGCGTATGGATTGTATGAAGGACAGGTTGTGATAATGGTACATACCGGATCCAGGGGATTTGGACATCAGACATGCAGCGACTATCTTAGAACTCTTGTCGAATATCAGTCAAAACACAACATAAGACTGATTGATCCGGAATTAAGCTACGCCCATGTAGGAAGCAAAGAAGCAGAAGACTATCTTGCGGCGATGAAATCTGCGGTAAACTATGCCTTCACCAATAGGCAGATAATAACAAATTCGATACGAAAAGGTTTCGAAGAGGTTTTCGGGAAAAGTTCCGATGCCTTAGGCATGGAATTGCTTTACGACGTCTCGCATAACATTGCAAAACTAGAGGAGCATCAGGTAGATAATGCAAGGAAGAAGGTTTACGTCCATAGGAAAGGTGCCACGAGGGCTTTCCCTAAAGGCCATCCGGATGTTCCTAAATCGTACAGATCAGTTGGGCAGCCGGTCCTGATTCCGGGGAGCATGACAACAGGAAGCTATGTTCTTGTAGGGACTGAAGGCGCGATGAAAGAAACATTCGGCTCTTCATGCCATGGCTCAGGCAGGGTTATGTCAAGGCATCAGGCAATAAGGGAGATACCCGCATCCAAGACGTTCGAAGAGCTGAAAAAGAAGAACGTGGAGATAAGAATAAAGACAAGGAAATTGGTCAGCGAGGAGGCTGAGTGGGCATACAAGAAGGTGGACGAAGTCGTTGATGTTGTCGAGAGAGCCGGAATAGCGAGGATTGTAGCGAGATGCAAGCCCCTCGCCGTGATAAAAGGGTAGAGATTAATAGTTATCTACCGCCCTATTCCTACATGATCGAAACCCTAGACCTGAAGAAGAGCTATGGTGATGGGAAATACGCAGTGAAAGGCGTCAGCTTCAGGCTCGACAAGAAGATAACATCGATAATAGGCAGGAACGGAGCCGGTAAGACTACTCTCATTAGGATGCTGTCGACGCAGCTTCTACCTAGCTCTGGCACTGCGATAGTAGACGGACATGACATAGTGAAGGACGCGAGGGAAATAAGGAAAATAGCGGTGAGCATACCCCAGGAGGCTGGGCCCATAGGATGGATCACAGCGATTGACAATGTAAGGAATTATCTTTGTGCTAGAGGAATGACCCTTTTAGAAAGCAAGAAAGTTGCTGAAAATGCTATGAGAAAGGTTGGACTCTGGAACGATAGAAGCACATTTGCCGGACAGCTTTCAGGAGGCATGAAAAGGAAGATGTTTGTCGCTATGGCAATTGCAGCTGACGCACAGTTGACCTTCCTTGATGAACCTACCACGGGTCTTGATCCATTGTCGAGGACTGTAATCTGGGCTGCGATAAAAGAAATGAGAGGACAAGTGATACTCACAACCCATTACATGGAAGAAGCACAATCCCTCTCTGACGAGGTTCTCATGATAGAGCAGGGAAAGACCATGGCACAGGGAAGCGTCGGGAAATTGCTTAAGCCGCTCGAAGGGATGGTGAGAATTGAAAGTTCTGTAAAAAGAAGGCCAGGGTATAAGGTAGGATATATCTGGGTTTCATATCTCCCGAAGAAAAAAGCAGAAGCGAGCGTTATGGAAGGGGATATAGTGAAACCAGTCACGTTGGATGACTTGTTCATAAGAAAGGGTGTCAACCTTGAATCTTAACTATGTAGTAAGCAGCGCTTATTTTAGGTCAATGAAGGGAATGAGGCTGAACTGGCCTTATCTTTTGTCAGCGACTCTATCGCCTATGTCGCTTCTGTTCGTGGTCGGGGTTCTCTCATCAGGGAAGGGGCTTCCATTTGCATTAGCAGGAGGGCTGATCTCTATGGTGACTATAATGAGCATAGGCGAAGCGGGAGGGATGGCGTGGTTCAGATTTGACATAAAATATATAGATCTCATAATCACTACGGCTACCAGCCAGATAGACTTCATGCTTGGCGAGATTGCAGGCACAGTCATATGGGCTATCCCTGGGCTTCTGATATACTTGGCCATGGACCTCTACTTCAACTTGCTTAGCCCGCTTGCTCTGATAGTGACGCTCTTCGTTATCGGGCTTATATTTATTTCAGTAACATCGATAGCGTTCTGGCTTTCAGGGGTCGTGAAATATTCAAGACATGTGTGGGCATTTGTTGGGCTGCTGAGCTTGGTGATGACAATATTGCCACCGACATTTTACTCCTATACTTTCCTCCCAAAACCGGCGCTCTACGCTCTTCTGATAATACCTTCAACATCGGCGGCCATCGTGGAGCAGGGAGTCTTCGGTATTTCGCCTATGAATTGGTGGGCATTGGTTGTGCTCATTATAGAAACTGTGGCATATTTCATGGTGGCCAGACACCTTACAAAATGGAGAGATAACTAGAGCCGCGTCTCCTCCAATACCCTGTCGATTTTGTGGAGCATGTACAGGGAATCAGGCATCCGGACTTTGGAATTGAGCTTTTCGAGCAGATACTTCGCTTCGGCTAGTTTTTTCTGCTTCACATAATGCCTTGCAAGATAGTAGACTGCATTCGGATTGCCTTTTGACATCATATTTATTGCATCCTGTTTTCCCTCTTCCCTTCCGCTTTCTACAGCGTTTATCAGCTCCATGTATTCCTTGGCAAGGCTCCTTCTTGCATGTTTCAGCGAGGTGAGCGCCTTCGCTGCATCGAGAGGCCTCTTCAATTTCATGTAAGAGATGAAAATAAGGTAGAGAAGGCCTTCATCCATTCCTGTCTTTGTCTGGTTTTCTGCCAGCTTTATCGCCTTGTAGAACATCTCCTTGTATTTTGTTGTCAAGTCCAAAGAATGGTAGATGTTGGAAGAATTCCCCTCCATGAATCCCCTTCCGGCAGTGTGATAGTCGAGGTCGAAGTATTTTATGTCGGCCAGCGCCCTGTACATGTTTGCGGCCCCGAAAAGCAGGTATGGGTTTGACTGGTTTTCCATGCCCGATGTAATCTTGTCCAGCCTCTTCTCTGCGCCTTCAACGTCCCTCTGGTCTATGAGCAGCTGTATCGCCGCGAATTTGTCAACTTCCGGATTGTTCGGCTCGTCCTCCCCCATCAGCAGGTAGGATTCGCAGAAGTGGCAGAAACCCTCGTCTTGGTTGCAGAGCATCAGGAAAGATCCGCAGCAGTCGCATGCGGCAGTCATCCCCTTTTGGTTGTCCAGTACGTCTAGGTTTGGGAGGCGCTCCATGCGTTCAGATGGAATTGCAGTAATTTTAGTCTTTTCGCATCCTGGCGCTGCTTTTTTCTTTTGCCGCTTCCTCCGGAATTCGCTGAAAACTTCTAAATACCTATTGATGGCATTCCAAATTGGGGTGTTGGTATTGCACGGTGGGAGTGTACAGCTCAGGCGCAATGGACCGTATGAGCATGTCGTGGGGAAGGGCAATGGCAATAAGGCCGTGGCGATGGTGCCGCGAGACGTGACCATCGAAAGGCTGAAGATATTCTTTGAAGGCGTAGCCCCGCCATACAGGAGGGACGCGGAGATAGCCATCGGCGCAGAGCTGCGCAGGCTGGCTGAAGGCAGGGGCATGAGGTTCGGGTCCTTGTCGTACATCTCCAATGTGCCGCACCAGGAGGCGATGGCTTTCATTTCAGGGCTTTTCAGGATAGAGGACGCTGACAGAGGAGCGCTGGACAGGCTGGCGAATTCCCTGGGCAGGGGGCTTGCTGACATGATAAACCTTGGGGAGCTTGCGAAGACAGATGCCAGCGGGAGGCGCAGGAATGCCTTCGGCTCCAATGTATTGTTCTCGGAGCTGAGGAGCCAGATAGGCCAGCACTTTGAACACTGTGAAAAGGCCGTAAACCTCGGAGTGGGGAGCAGGCTCCTCAGGAATCTCGCAGGCATGAGGAGAGGAGACCTCGCCTATGAAAGTGGCGTATGCCTCGATTACCTTGTAATCCTGGAGCATTGCATCCTTCCGAACGAGCTGCTGAATGGAGAGATAGGGAGGATTTCAAGAGCCTTGGGCACGACTGGCAAACGGATGGAGGAGAAGGGAAGGGAGAC
This sequence comes from Microcaldota archaeon, assembly GCA_027314605.1. GTDB lineage: Archaea > Micrarchaeota > Micrarchaeia > Micrarchaeales > CABMGC01 > JAJZIZ01. Next base: position 16,319 of record DAHVAM010000003.1, on the reverse strand, counting down.
GAGGTTCATCATCTGCATGGCAAACAGGATAGACGACGCAGATGAGCTGACAGACAGGGTGAAGAAATACATCGACATAGAGAGGGCGAAGAGGGATTAGTCCTTCGGTGCGGAAGGGAATGTGTTCCCCGTTGTCGCCAGGCAGCCCTTGTATGCAGTATTATCGAAGCCTGCAGCTTTTGGAGGAGCCCGGATAAGCCTTGAGAGCCGAGTCACGCCGTGCGGCCGGACGGACACTCAGTCATTTTTTCCTGAACACGGCAAACATGTGCATCCTGTCGAAGGGCGCTATGTCGAATGACTCGACGAGCTGGAAATTTTTCGAGACTTTGTTGAAGAACTCCCTGTAGACCTGCTTTGGAGGCTTTGCTATGCTTATGCTCTGCGACTTTATGCAGACATACGCGTATCCCCCCCTTTTCAGAAGGCCGCCGTTGAGAAGAAGAAGCTCAGGCTGGTCGCGCGCCGAGAGGTCCTGATACAGTATGTCCACCGTGCCTACGTCTTCGGCGTATTTTTCTATGTTCCTCGCATCCTCGAATATGGGGAGCATGTTCACCCTAGTATTGCAGACATCTATCAGCTGACGCATGTTCCTCTCGGAGAACTCGACGCAGTAGAGCGTGCCGTCCATGCCTATTATGTCGCTGACATGGCTTGAGGTGGTGCCTGTTGCCGCGCCCAGGTACAGGACATTTGACCCTCTCTTTATCTGCATGTTCCTGAGCCCCTTCAGTACAGCTGCAGCGAGCTTGCTCCTGTATGGATTCCATGTCCGGTACTCCTTTCCGTCGTGCTTTATCAGCTCCTCGTCGTAGACCTTCAGGCCCTTTACTAGGTTCTCAGTGGCTAGCCTTCCGTTTATCCTGTAGACTCCCTCGAATATCTCCTTTACCTCCATGATGATACGCAGATTTATCTTTTCTTCTGTTATTTATAGTTTTATGGCGGTCACTTCCGAGGGGCTGGCGCAGGCGGCGATCGAGATAAGCAGGGAGTCTGCCACTGTATCGGAGATGCTTGCAAAGCTCAGCTCCATGCTCAAGGAGTCGCTGGGCGCTGAGGAAGCGGTGACAAAGGATGTTTACCAGATGAAGGGGGAGCTGAGCCAGGCTGAAGAGGCCGCCCTGAACACCAAGATGCCTTACCTTGACAACAGGCTCAGCAGCTATTCCGGTTTTGTAGACCTGATAAATTATTTCAGCGCCGGGTTCAGAAGCTGCCTGATGATCCCCATAGCCACCGAGCAGAACAACTTCGGGATAATAACCCTGCTTTCCAGGAAGGAGGAGTGCTTCAGGAAGGGTTCTGTGGAGACTCTGGCGCCCATAGCGAGGATGCTGAGCTACGAGCTTGACTCAAGGCTGGAGAGGGAGCGCAGCCTGAGCATGGCGAGGTACTTCGATGCGGCGTTCGAGGGCGTGATGCCGCAGTTCATAATCGAGAAGAGCGGCAGGATCGTCAAGGCGAACAAAAGTGCAATGAACATGCTGGGCACTGTGCAGAAGGATATCGCGGGAAGCGTCTTGGGCGACTTCTTTTACATCACCCCTGACATAGCTGAAAGCATCAAGGACAGCAGGACAGCCGAGATAAAGGACCTCAAGTCGGGAAGGGACTACAGGCTTTCCCCGAAGAAGATAAACGACAGCCTGGTGCACCTGCTGCTCTCTGACACCACTGAGCTGAGGAACCTGGAGGACAGGGCCGGCGTGATTGCCATGAGCCAGGCTGAGGTCTTCATGCTTCTCGACAAGAACATGAGGATAACATGGGTAGGCGGGGACATGGCGCTCCTGAAGGCAGGGGAGGCCAATTTCACAGACAGGATGCTGCAGGGCTTTGTCAAGGACCGCGAGGGCATAGGCATAGAGAGCAGGATAAGGAACATGAGGGATGAGCCTTTCAGGGAGCAGGTCAGGCTGGCCCTGGACAACGGCATCGAGATCGATGTGAACATGGCGATAGCGAGGAGACAGGGAGGATACGCCGCGGTGATATCAAGGAACATGGAGAGGTTTATTGAGAACATGAGGAACGAGGTCAGCGACCTAGTTGCGCTCTCCCACGAGTTTGTCATAGTGATAGACGATGAGGGGTTCGTGAGAGGCTCGAACAAGAGCGCTGAGAGGCTGCTGAAGTACGGCAGCGGCGATCTCGACGGGGTTCCTATATCAAGCCTCTTCGCCGATTCGGAGAGCAAGGACAGGATGAACTCTGCGATGGACATGGCGAAGGGCAGGGACACCCTGACAGACCTCTTTGTCAGCCTCTCAACTAAGGACGGCGAGCAGGTAAGGCTCACTCAGAACATCAAGACGTTGCGGGATGCGGATAACAAGGTCACCGGATACATACTCATAGGCAAGGAGTTGAACACGAAGATGGCGATGGAGGAGATGAGAAGCCAGCTCGAGCTGAGGACAAAGCAGGCTGAGAAGATGAAGCAGGAGAGCGATCTCAAGACACAGTTCATCTTCAACGTCTCGCACGAGTTGAAGACGCCGATAACAAACATAAACGGCTACGCCAGACTGCTCCTCAGCGGAAGCTTCGGCGAGCTCTCTGCGGAGCAGCTCGAGAGCGTCAGGACGATAATAACAGAGGACGACAGGCTGATGCAGCTCATCCAGCAGATACTCGATGTCGCGAAGCTCGAGGCAGGCAAGATAAAGCTCGACTGGCAGGAGGTTGATCTCAACAGCATCAGGGATAACCCTAGCATAAAGTCGCTGGAGGAGATGGTGAAGGCCAAGGGACTTGGCTATGATTTCATCATAGACTACAATGTGCCCAGGATAGAGGCCGATCCCAATCGCCTCATACAGGTCTTCGTGAACCTCATAGTCAACGCGTACAAGTTCACCGACAAGGGAGGCATAACGATAAAGGCCACGAGGAAGGGAAAAGGAAGCGTAAGGATAGAGGTGAGCGACACAGGCATAGGCATAAGCCCTGATGACAGGGCGAAGCTTTTCAAGAGGTTCTACCAGCTGCAGAAGAGGGGGCTCACGAAGCAGGAAGGATCGGGGACAGGCCTTGGGCTCTCGATAGTCAAGGAGATTGTCTCATTGCACGGAGGCCGGGTCGGAGTGGGCTCTGAGACAGCCGTAGGCAAGGGCAGCGTCTTCTGGTTCTCGCTGCCCGTGCACAGGAAGATAAAGAAGGAGAGGAAGTCGGAGGAAGCAAAATCCGATGCAGACTAGCCAATCGTAGAGACAGACATGTGCGCAGGAAGCGGATTACTGACTGCGGGTCTCGCATCCTGGGCGCAGGAGACCGTAGCTCCTCTTATAATCGCTTAGCCGGAAAACCCGCGGCCTCCAGTCGCGGGAGGATCTCACCGTTATGGTATGTAGGCGCCGCAGGCTCCAGAGATTCCGTTCTGGAACTCGTAGTTGTTGTTGAGCGACGTGTAGTTCTGGTCAAGATAGACGCCCTTGAAAGCCAGTCCGGTGACAACGCCGGTTATCGTGCTCAGGTTGAATGAGACAGCTATTCCGGAATAGAACGTTGAAGGCGTCTGCGCAGAATAGGTTATGCGATAGTTGTTCTTGCCCAGGGTTGTGGCGTTGACCGCCAATCCGGTGGGGGTGGTCGAGCTTGCGTTTGCAAAGTCGAATGGACCAACAGGCGCCTGGTGGGCATACGTCTGCAGGTCTGTGCCGTATACCTGGGAGGTGCATGCCCTGTCCTTTATGTATAGCGCGTTGTACTCGTTCATCAGCGTGCCTATGTAAGTCGAATTCAGTATTGACGAGGCATTCTCCAATGCCGATGGCGCCGAGGACTTCTGTGTCGTTGTCGTGTTGGCCGCCGTCTTTGTCGTGTTGGTCGCCGTGGCCTTTGTCTTGTTCGAGCTTCCGCTTGTAGTGGTGGCAGGCGGCGGAACGACCTGCTGCGCTGTCAGGTTGGATGAGCTGTAGAACGACGCCGGGTTCCTTACGACTATTCCAGAGCTTGGCGCGATCGTGAAGAGGCTTGGTATCGATGTGAGCTCTATGCTTGCGGATTTTGTCGTGCTGGAGAGCAGCCTTGCCTGAAGGTTGGCGACTGAGGAGCCTGATGAGCTTATGTTGACCGACTGCCCGTCAACCAGGCCGAATGTGACTATCGGATTTGTCAGGACAGGCACCTTGCTTATGTAGATTATCGCGTATGCGCTTGATGAGTTCTCCAGGAAGAGAGTATACGTATCGGACGAGCCCTTGAGCTTGAAGTAGACGCTCTGGCCGTTTAACACTGAGAATGTCTGGTTGGACGTAAGCGTTGGAATCCCGTGCCACTGCAGCGCAAGGAAGCTGATTATCAGCACTATTGCCACTATCAGTGCGGCTGTCTTAAGGGCCGGCCCGAGATGCCTCCTCCTGTGATGGGGCCTGAAATGACGGTCGCTTGCGCCTCCGCTGCGCTGAAAGCCGCCGTCCTGCTGAAATTGGTCGTCCATAGGTTAGCTATGAAAGAATTATACTTAAATACATTTCGCCGCTGCCAAGGCAGCGAAGGACAGATTGCTTGCCGATTCTTTGGATTGTTTTATACAACCGCATATGAAAGACATATATTTTGTTCTGCAGATGTGTTGTATTGATTGATTCAATGAAGAGCCTTGAGGATGCGGAAGCAGACGTCGTCTCCGTTGTGAACGAACGGCAGGAGATAACATACGGAGAGCTCAAGAGCTTTGCATCTGCGCACGAGATAGACGAGGAGCTGCTGAAGAAAAGCCTTGACGTCTTGGAGAAGGCGCATGCCATAGCGCCCAGGAACAGCGGAGGCATCCTCACTTACTACATTCTCCAGGACAAGCCAATGTTCAACAGGATAATGATAGTCGAGGACGACAAGAACATAAACAAGCTGATGGCGCTTTCTATCGGCAGGGGATTTGACATAGCCCAGGTTTATGACGGCGCTGAAGGCCTGAAGAGGATAAGGTATGAAAAGCCGGATCTGGTTGTTTTGGATCTCATGATGCCGGGAATGGACGGGCTTGAGATCTGCCAGAACATCAAGATGGACCCGAACCTCAGGGACACAGTGGTCATAATTGTGAGCGCAATGGACGCCACATCAAACAGATTCAAGGGAATAAAGAACGGCGCGGACTATTACATAAAGAAGCCGTTCGACCCGGCTGAACTGAAGAGCCTTGTCACTATATTCCTGAGAAAGAAGGGAAAGAAGTTCGATCCCCTGATCGACTTGCCAAACGAGGAGAGGATATCGGACGCAGTGGAGGCTGCGCTCAGGGAGACGCACAAGGATTACGAGATGGGAAGGATAGGAGTTGAAGGGCTTGCAGGCTTCGCGGCCAGGTTCGGAAACCAGTCAGGCATAACAATACTGAGGCTTGTCTCGCAGCTGCTCCAAGACAAAGTGAAGGAGAGCAAGAGCAATGCCTTCGTGGGATTCCTCAACGGAAACGACTTCGTGATCGGGGGAGACAGGCAGATGGTCGAAAAGACTGTCGCAACGCTTACGAATGAGTTCAACGCGGTGCTCCCGTTCGTCTACCAGGGAGAGGGCTACAAGCCGATCGAGCTGGGAATGGATGATGTCTACGGCGCGGAGAAGCCGAAACTCGGCATCGCCTACACGGAGATAAAGAAAGACTTTGTCATGCAGAGGAGGGCTGAGATACTCAAGAGCAAGGAGAAGGAAGGGGCAAAGGACATCGGCGCATACACTTACGAAGAATTGAGGCACATGCTCGGAAGCGAGGACCTTGACATCACTATAACAAGAGATCCGAATGATGGTGTCAGGCTGTCTGCAGGCAAGAAAGGAGACAGGCCAAGGAAGAAGGACGAAAAAAAGGAGGAGCTAGACCTGATTTAATCAGGCTGAATGGCTGGCCTCAGCCATTTCGTGCCAGCATCTTAAGGGCATTTTTGAGTTGCTCTGGCAGAATATTAAGTTCGGGAGAAGCCACTAGGACAGGATAGACATCCATTATCGGGCGTACGATTTTCAGGTTATTGTCCGTTATTGTTGTTCCAGTCTGTACTATGTCGTTTATTGCGTCGCATTCTCTAGTTATAAGAAACGATTCCAGCGCCCCCTGCTTCGTTTTGATATCGAATTCCAGATTATTCTCTGCTGCAAACTTCATGGCGATGTTAGGATATTGTGTAATTACCGATACCTTACCGCGCAGACACTTGTTCGCATCGTTTCGCGTTATGATGGCCATTGCAGGGATGGATTGGCTTGGGTACCAGTTTAGCAGCGACGCAGCTAGAGGCAGCCCGGATTCCTTAACCCAGTCCAGGCCGGTTATCCCGAAGCGTATTGTTCCAATAGCTGTTTCTGCCCCCATGCATTCAGGTATGTCTGCGGCTCTTCGACATAATAGCTTGATTCCAGGAATATTTGTATCGAGTGCCATTTTCCTTTCGCCTTGCCTGCCCAGAGGCGCTATCCCGCAACTTTTCAAGAATCTCATGGCAGTAGGCCGTAATCTGCCCTTGTTTGGAATTGCAATTAGCGTATCGTTGGACATAATATCAGCCATTACTACCGTCCGGACTGTTGCCTTGACGGGATTTTGAGAGAAGCGACAAAAGGAATTCTCCTGATCCTGTTACCCTGATCTCGCCAAGAGCCGCATCGTAGGAGAGGAGCCCCATCGACTTAAGGACCTTTACGCTGCTCTTCAGGGTGGACAGTGGTATGCAGTTATAATCAGATACCCTCGATAGGAATTGCGTCAGGTTCTCCCTGCTTGTTCTCGCTTCATATAGGAGCAGCAACTGGTTGTATGTGAGAGCCTTTCTGATTATCCTGCCGATGCTAACGAGATCTGCGTATGCCATCCTGCATTGAATCTGCTGTGATGGCTCGGTTCTTCGCTTTCGTGTTGGTCCGGCATCGCCTAACCTCGGTGGTAAGAATAGTTTCAAGGAATATGATATATATTGATTTTGGACGAAATGGCTCGACTGTTTGCCTGCAGGATTTCTTTCGGCCAGACGAGCGCAAGGCTTAACGTCGTGGGCTGGAAACCCCGCGCCCCTGCCATAGGGCTCCGGTTAGAGGAGGAATGAGAGCTAACCGCCGTCATAGAAAGTGTGATGCGGAGAGGCATAGGATATTGCAGAGCAAAGAGAGATGTGATGAGCCTGGCTCCGCCGTGGAGTCCATCCGCCGTTGCGGTTATCGAGAAACTGCCGTTTGGATTATAGTAAAGGCCGATTACCGGCCTGTGGCCCAGTCCATGGCGAAGCTTTTCGCTTATTTCCTTCCTTTTCTGGAAGGCTTCTTTGCCCCTTTGCCCGATGTGCTTGAGGTTCTTGCACCTCCCTGGTTTGCAAGAAGGTCGGTCACGTGAGACTCATAAACAGGCCTGTCATCCCCTGAGTTCTGCAGCGCCTCGCTCTCTGTTATGCTCTTTGAGAGCAATTCGTTTATCTCCTGTGTTCGCATCAGCGCCCTGAGCCTGTCCCCGGATTTCCCCCTTCCGGCCTTCTTCTTTGCCATATCAATCCGAAGTTATATTCTGAGGCAGATAACTATATAAGGCTTTTTTAGTTATTCAGATAGGGTTTGATTTAATAGCCGGCGTGGAAAGAGTAAAGACAGGCGTACCAGGGTTCGACGACCTTGTGGAGGGAGGAATACCTAAAGGATACAACGTCCTGCTTGTGGGCCAGCCAGGCGCAGGCAAGACCATCTTCGGATTGCAGTACCTCGTGAACGGCGCGAACCTAGGGGAGAAAGGCCTGTACGTCTCGCTCGACAGCTCGAACGAGATGGTGAAGAGCCAGGGGAGGAGATTCGGCTGGAATGTCGACGGCCTGGAAAGCAAGGGCATGCTCTCGTTCCTGCGCGTGCCGCTGGACAAGCCCAAGATAAACCTATTCGACATACTTGTGGACGAGGTAAAGGCATCAGGCGCAACGCGCCTTGTCTTCGACAGCCTGGTCGACTTCGCGATCAACGTTGACCAGTTCGTGGTGCCGCTGTCCCCAGTGGGAGGGCCTCTGGCTGACGAGAAGGAGCAGGAGACTGTCGAGAGGTACAACAAGCTCAGGTACTCGGTTCTGCCTGCTACAAGCGAGAAGGACAGGGCGTTCTACAAGGGCGGATCGGCAAAGCGCATAACTTACCTCGTGATAAACGAGCTCTCCAAGCTCGGCACGACAAACATAATCATAACAGATGAGAAGATAGAAGGAGAACACTTCACTGTAGACGGAGTCAGCGAATACGTCTGCGACGGAGTCATAGTCACGTACAACCAATTGATAGGGGCCAAGAGGGCCAGGACGCTTGCGGTGCTCAAGATGAGGAACACGAACAACAGCCCATACATCCACGACCTCGAGATAAACAAGGACGGCATAAAGATAAAGCCGGCGGAGGAGGTCTATGTATAAAGGTGCTGGCGCTTGAGCTCCTTCTTCGATAAGCTCATGCTCGCAAGGCAGGTCTCATTCAAGGAAGGAAGGGTGGAGATGCTCGAAAACCAGAGGCTCCTCCTATTTCCGATGGAGCTTGCTGCGTTCTACACAGCAGATCTTTTAAAAGACACAGAGGGGACAAAGGAGCTTTACAGGACCGGGAAGGAGTGCATGCTCAAGGGATTCGTCTATAACACGATGAAGTCGCACGGCCCGACCTCGAGAAAAGACCTTCTCTCGCTGCTCAGCAACATAGCCAGCTTCGCCGGGTGGGGAGTCTACAGGTATGAGATGATCGACGAGAAGAACCACAAGATACTGATGAACATGTGGGACTGCCTGGTCAGCGACTACCTCAAAGGCAAGGTTGATGCGCCGTGCGACCACATCTTCAGGGGATTCATAGCAGGGGGAGCGAGCGTCGTGTTTGGAAGGGAGATGGAGTGCATAGAATCGGAGTGCATAGCTCTAGGGGACAGCAGGTGCCACTTCACCGCAGCTACGAAGGAGGAGCTGGAGAAGGAGTTCCCGAAGTTTTTTGGCAGGCAGGTGTAGTTGCAGCATGGCCAGTTTTTTTGAGAAGATCATGCTCGCCAGGCAGGCGCTCTTCAACGACGGCAACATACAGCTCTTCGGCCTGCGCTACGCTCTCGTGACCGAGTACTTCTTCAACATGCTCACTGAGAAAATAAACGACAATCCGAGGCTTTCGAAACTGCTCTATGCCGATGCCAAGAGAGCAGCGTACAACTTCGCTTTGAAGGTAGGCAGCTCGAGATCCTACTCGGCAGACGACTACCTCAAATGGGCCATAGAGATAGAGGAATTCGCCGGGTGGGGCGTCCTGAAGTGGGAGGAGCTCGACGCCAAGGCGATGCGCGGCACGCTCACCGCGTCAGACTCGGCCACAGGCGGCTACCTCAAAGGCAAGGCGGATGCGCCGTGCGACCACGTCATAAGGGGGCTTATGGCAGGCAATGCGTCATGCGCCTTCAAGTCCGATGTCGATCTTGTGGAAACCGAGTGCATCGCGCTGGGAAAGAGCAAATGCAGGTTCGAGATGGGCTCGCCGAGTGCATTGATGGCAGAATATAAGGAGCTCTATGACAGGCAGGTGTGATAGATTTGACGTTTTTCGAAAAACTTATGCTCGCAAGGCAGGTCTCATTCAAGGGAGGAAGGGTGGAGGTACTCGGGGGCCAGCGCCTGATGCTGTTCCAGCAGAAATTCCTGGCCAATTTCACAGAAGACATAATAAAGGATGCCGAAGCCGCGAGGGCGCTCTATAAGGACTGCAGGAAGGACATGGCTGAGAACTTCATAAGGAAGGTCTTGGGATCGCATGGCGCAGCATCGAAAAAGGAGGTTCTCTCGCTGCTCGGCAACGTGGCCGGCTTCGCCGGCTGGGGAGTCTACAGGTATGAGTCCATAGACGAGGCAAAGCCCAGGGTCGTGATAAACATGGGGGAATGCATAGTGGGCTCGGCGCTCAGGTACAAGGTGAGCGCGCCTTGCGACCACATCTTCAGGGGATTCGTAGCGGGAGGCACGAGCCGCGTGTACGGGAAGGAGCTTGAGTGCGTAGAATCGTCATGCATAGCGCTGGGCGACGAGCATTGCAGGTTTGTCGCCTCGGTTAGAGAGGAATTGAAGAAGGAGTTCCCGGAGCTGTACGGCGTGCAGGTAGGCGATTGAGGATGGACGGCCTTTTCGAAAAACTGATGCTCGCCAGGCAGGCGCTCTTCAACGACGGCAGCATAAAGGTCTTCGGGCACCGCGTGGCCCTTGGAGGCGACTGGATGGGCGTCTACATCGGAAGGATAAACAACACAGAGAAGGTAAGGACAGTCTACAAGGATGCGAAGATGGCTTCCTATGAATTTTACCTGAGGCTTGGCAAGGCGTATTCGTTCTCCGCAGCAGACTACCTGAGATGGGTTGCCGACCTCTCAGATTTCGGCGGATGGGGGATCCCAAAGTGGGCCGATGCGGACAAGGATAACAAGAGAGGCATGTTCACAGTGACGGATGCGCCTGTGGGCGCTTTCCTGAAAGGCAAGGTCGATGCGCCGTGCGACCACATCCTCAGGGGCATGATGGCCGGCGGCGCCAAGGCCGGCTTCAAGACCGAGATAGATGTCGTTGAGCTTGAGTGCGCGGCGCTCGGAAAGAAGGAGTGCAGGTTCGTGATGGACACTCCGGAGAATCTCAAGTCGAAGCATAAGGATCTGTACAGGGTGCAGGTTGGAGACTTACTGCAGGAACCTGTTCGCGCCGTCGAATGAGACTGACGTGAGGTATGTAGTGTAGCCCTCGGCCTGCATTGCCGAGGCGAGCGCCTCGGGATTTTCGCCCAGCGCTATCACCATCCCTCCGCCGTCTTCGAGCTTTGCGCCGTAGGCGCCGTGGGACTTCGCCAGCTCCACTGCCTTGTCAAGATTGACATTGGAGATCCCCAGCTCTTTGAGCAGGTCGTGATTCTGCGACATCAGCAACCCTGCCCTCTTGATGTCTCCGCCGGAGATGGCGTCCAGGCCATTTATTGAGCACTTGTTTATGTTCTCCAGTATGAGCTCTGTGTCCTCAGTCTTGTCGGTATAGAGTTTGCGCACCGCGCCGACGGTTTCAGCAGTGCTCCTCTTCGGCCCGCTGTTGATCAGTACCATCTTGATGGCGCCTGTGATGCCCTCCTTCCTTCCTCCGTCAGTGGTGCTCACGTATCCCCCGTAGTACGACGCCAGGACATCCAGCTTGCCGACCCCTTCGTAGATATGCGCCACCTTCTCGCCCTCCCTCGCCATCTCCATCATGACAGCGTCTGCCACTGCGCCGCCTGTCACAGGCCCTAGCGACCGGGTCATGCCGACAGCGAAGGCCGCGGAGCATGCTGTGCTGCTCGAGACGCCGCCGTGTATCGGAATTCTTGAAGAGACGCGCACCTCCTTGCCGAAGACGTCTATGTTGAACTCGAACGCGAGCTTTGCGGCTATGGTCGCGAACGGGAGTAGCCTAACGTCTATGTCCAGATTCTCCTTTATGTAGTTCTCCTGGCTGGACCTGCTGGTGTAGCTCTCGTAGAGCAGCTCAAGCTTTCCCGGGTGGAACGGCATCATGATGTTGTCCAGGTCGGGAAGGATTATCCAGAGCTCGCGGCTTGGTGTGTTCTTGACAGAGACTGACGCGTACATGTCTATGGCCGCCGCGACGCCCAGCTTGCCGTAGGCTGCTGCGTGCTCTCCGAAGAGCTTGATGACCCCAGGAGCCTTTACATCGACATCGACGCGCGTTGCTGCCATAACATCCATTATGCGAGCGTGTTGAAAATTTAAATAACCATGCCTTATCGCGGCTCTTCCTGAAACGCGTGCCACATGCATTCCTAGAAACGTTCTTATAGTTTTTCTTTTTATTAAGAACATAGGGTAGGGATAAAATGATAAAGGAGTCTTATGACGTTATTCTTGTGGACTTCAGCGGCATACTGCCGTTCAGGCTGGAGAAGGAAGGCATACTGACACCGCAGGAAACAATCGCGATGGAGAGCCTGAGCAAATTCCTTCTGGATCTTGAGTCGTCGATGAAAGACCAGTTCGTCTACCTTGGCATGGACTTCCTTGAGGCGAAGCTCTTCCACAGGCTGATGGTGAGGGATGGCGTCGTCGATCTGCTGATAGGCACACCGATAACGCTTCTCGGCCACTTCAAGGGAAAGGAGAGCGCGGAGGAGTTCAAGGACTCTCTCCAGGCAACATTGGGCAGGACTATCCCTGAGCGCCTGCTGCCGCTGCTCGACGAGGCGATAGAGATCAGGAAGATAGACAGGGAGATAGAGCCCAATTACAATAAAGTTGGCTTCAGCAAACTGGGTTAAACGATGGAAGAAGGTTTGGTTACAAAGTGGGGAAAGCTGCAGGATGTCATGGGCGCAAGGAACCCGACGCTGCTCGCAGGGAGCGGAATGTCAGACAATCCCGACGCTTACGCGGCAGCGAAGGAGGCTGCGCAGCAGTCCCTCAAGACACTGAACGGGAAGGCGCCAAGCATAAGCTACATCTTCTTTGCCGGAGACTATGACCCCTACGAGATAAACAGGGGATTGGTGGAGGTTCTCAAGGACAGCGAGTTCGTCGGCGGACTGGGAGACAGCGTGATATACAATGACACCGTAATGGAGAAGGGAATCGTGGTGGCAAGCATACAGTCAGACTTCCTGCACGTGGGCATCGCCTCTGCTGACGGCTTCTCTGAAGATTCGTTCGAGGCTGCGAGGAAGGTTACCAAGGAAGCCCTGTCGAAGGTCTCGCTAGACAGCTACGTAGACCCGTACATGCAGGCGCTGAGGCTCAAGGGAGGGGACATAAGAGGCATAGTCAAGATACCGCCATACTACATACATGTCTTCACCACTGGCTTCAAGCTCCCGAAGATGGGAGACGAGAACAAGATAGTCGTGGGCATATCCGACGTCACAGGCCGTCAGGTCCCCATATGGGGAGGCGCCTTCGAGACCTCGATAGAGAACTTCAACAAGAAGTACGAGATATACTCGCTGCATTCAGGCAAGGTCTACAAGGACGGGCTTATAATAATATTCATGTCCACAAGCATGCTCTACGGCTACTCGCTGGCTCACGGCGCGAAGAAGACCGGGCCTCTCTCTGTCGTAACGAAGACCTCCATGGGAGGCTATGTCGTTGACGAGATCTCAGGCCAGAAAACAGCTGACTGGTACGCCAAGCAGCTGAACATGAGCAAGGAGAAGTTCGTCAACGGCGCGCTGGCTCTCAGCATCACGCAGAGGTACCCCATAGGCATGGTAGACAACATGGGGAACATAGTAGTCAGGGGAGGAGGCATTCCTTCAGGGCCGAACAACGACAGCCTGGCGTTTGCGGCGCCTGTGATAGAGGGCTCGCCGATCTTTCTCATGGACGGAAGCACCGACAACCTCTTCAACGCCATAACCGAGATATCTAACGACGTTCACAAGTACACCGAGGAGACTGCCAGCCCCGAGCTGGTGCTCATAACCTCCTGCTTCACGCGGAGGAACGTCATGGGCCCGCAGTTCTCTGAGGACATGAAGAGGCTCAAGGACAGCCTGGGAACGCAGAGGCTTGTGGGATTCACCAGCTCCGGCGAGATAGGCTCCAGGGAGGGAGAGCTGGCGAACTGCCACCACCTGACGGACAACGTCTTTGCTTTCTACAACAAATTGCTCACGAGCAAGAAACAGGAGGGATGATGTGGACTATCCGTACATTCAACAAAGAGAGGAGCAGGGAGGAAACCGCCGTATGCACGGACCTGCAGGCAGATGCACGGCTCTCTTCGGAAGGCTGTCCAAAAGGGCGAAACTATAGAGGCGAATTCGATGCACAAGAAAGCTGAGGAGCTCATGTTTGCAGACTTGCTGCGTTTCGGAGAGGACGGGAGAATAAACCTCTTCAACAGCTCTGCCTACCTCTTCCCAAGCGATTTCATACTGAAGATGGAGGAGCACCTCTCGCCAGATGAGATTTATGAATTGGCGAAGAAGATGCCTATTCCCATAATAAAGATCCTCTCCGACAGGAAGATGAACGAGCTCGAGAGGCTTGACTTCCTTCTCGAGCTTGCCGAAGTGCTCGGGATGGGAAGCATAAGCGTGCAGAACTTTGATCCGGGACAGGACACGCAGAAGGTGACAGTCGCAAACTCGAGCCCCGACAAGATCTCCTGCAACCACACGAGGGGCTACCTCGCCTCGATATTCTCAGATTCGCTCAAGAAGGATTTCGAGTGCAAGGAGAGCGAGTGCGTCTCCGGAGGCAGCAGCGAGAAGTGCATCTTCGTGCTCACGGCTAAGTGATTCCCGATACTTTTGATCCCTGGAAGACAGTGTCTCCCTTCAGGACTATCCCTTTTGGAGTGATCTTGAAGACCATGCTCTCGAGCCTGTGGTTTGTGTTCCTCATCTTCTGGATCGTAAGGCTCCTTACAGCCTCCTTCGCTATCCTGTCGATGCCCATCCTTATCACGCCGTCGCAGAGATACTCGCTGACGCCGTCGATGCTGGACTGCTCGCCAGTCATCTGCTCCTCGGTTATGAGAAGATTTGTGGTGCCAAAGTTGCTGAACTCGTTTATCGCGAAGTAGGATATCCTCCTTTCGGATTTTCCCTTGTAGTAGGCCCTTGCGTTGGAACTCGAGGTGACAAGCGAGGACGGCAGCTCTTCCTCTTCAGCCTCTCCCTTGGAGCTTAGCCCGACGACAGAGTTCACGCCTTCCTGCGTGCCGTAGTCCATCGGTATTACAAATTGGTCTATGTTAGTAGCGAAGTCCGCCAGGCTGTCGAAGACCAGGCGCTTTGCCTTGATGCTCCTTATGGCCGTGCTGATGATGTCAAATAAGTATATCTTCGATCTGTTCAGCGATATCTTTAGGAAGAGGAGCTTCCCATCCTTCTCGAGCGCATCGACATCCCAGCCGAACTGCCTCGCCTGGCTCTTTACAACATCGTTTGTGCTGTCGAGCGAGACGTAGACGCCGTTCTCGCCGGAGAGCGCGCCGTCCACCAGGTACTGAAGGCCGAAGATGGTCTTGCCTGCTCCTGGATGGCCGATGACGAGAGTGTTGAAACCCGCTGGTATCCCCCCTTCTACCAACTCGTCGAATCCAGGCACTCCTGTCTTTATTCTGTCCAAATCATCGTCCTAGGTATTAGAGCGATGGCAATCTATAAAAAACATTCTTCTGTCTGGCTTTTCCGCTTGAGAGCCTGGTTCGTGTCAAGCGGCTTTTGCTTGGTGCGTTGGAGGGGAGTTCCATCTTGACGCAGTTATACCCTGATGCTGCAGGCTCATGTCTCTAGGATCATGAACAAAGGCAATATTTTATATACATTACTATGAATTTAGTAGTGGGCGAAAAAGTGGAGAGGGTAAAGACCGGAATTCCCGGATTTGATGACCTAATACAGGGAGGTATACCGAAAGGTTTCAATGTACTGCTGGTAGGACAGCCAGGTACAGGCAAAACAATTTTCGGGATGCAATACCTTGTCAATGGAGCGCTTGCCGGTGAAAACGGCATATATGTATCATTGGACAGTCCGAACGAGATAGTCAAGAGCCAGGCAAAGCAATTCGGATGGGACGTTGACACGCTGGAGAAAGAAGGCAAGCTCTCCTTCCTGAAGATACCTTTGGACAAGCCTAAGATAAACTTATTTGACATTCTTGAGGAGGAGATAAAGGCTGCGAAGGCGCAGAGGCTTGTTTTCGACAGCTTGGCCGATTTCGCGATCAATATCGACCAGTTCGTAATCCCGTTGGCGTATTCCGCCCTGCCGTCAATCGCAAGCGAGGATGAGCAGCGGGCCGCGCAGAATGACAAAACCTACAGGTACGAGGTAATGCCGACATTAGGCCAGGACCCCCAGGGGAGAGTCTTCTACAGGGGACACTCTGAAAGGAGGATTTCTTATCTTGTTGTAAATGAAATGCAGAAATTCGGGACTACCAACCTGTTGATAACTGACGAAAGCATAGGGGGGCAGCATTTGACGGTCGATGGAGTTAGTGAATACGTTTCAGATGGCGTTGTTATGTTCGAGTTCAATGATACAGGAGGGGAAATTTTAAGAACAGCAAAAGTAATTAAAATGAGAAACACTAAAATAGATCCAAAAATGAGGAGTTTTGACTTCTCTGAAAAAGGAATTTCTTTAGAACAGTGATGTAGGTGCCTACGTTTGATAAAGTTAAGGACTTTTTTATAAGAAGAATATTATTGGCCAATATTTTCAAGATCGATATACCCGGATATATAATCACAGCTTCTTATTCTATTGAAGGAGTCAAAGTTGCCATGCGAACAATAATGATACCGGACAGATTCTTAATAAATTTAGAGGACATTGTGGAAGAGAAG